>SVGR01000123.1 GCA_015056265.1 Clostridiales bacterium | reverse complement strand
CCGGTGCGGGGATTGCGGGCGGTGCGGGCGGGGCGTTCCTTGCTTTCGAAGGTGCCGAAGCCAACCAGCTGTACCTTTTCGCCAGCCTTCAGTTGTTCGGTAACAACTTCAACAAAAGCGGACAGCGCCTTTTCGGCGTCCTTCTTGGTAAGCTCGGCCTTCTGGGCCAGGGCGACGATCAATTCAGCCTTGTTCATGCGATAATACCCTCCAATTTATTCTTGAATGACAAGCCGCAGAATCAACCCTGCGGACGTTGTTTACTACCTTCCCAGTATACATCCATTTCCGATAATGTCAAGCCCTCCAGCCGTTTTCCATCCCTTAAAATGGCATTTTCCATAGCGGTAAAGCGGCGGATAAACTTTTCTGTAGCCTGCTGCAGCGCCGTTTCTGCCTCTACCCCAGAAAGCCGGGCTACATTGACACAGGCGAAGAACAAATCGCCCAGTTCTTCTCCGGGATCGCGTCCAGCCTTCAATTCTTCCAATACTTCATCCGCTTCTTCGTGCACCTTTTTCAGTGCATCCTTGGGATCATCCCAGTCAAAGCCCACATCCCGGGCCTTCTTTTGCACCTTGCCCGCCCGCATCAGCGGCGGCAGGCCCCGGGATACGCCGTTCAATACATCGGATTGGGTTTTGAAGCCCCGCTCCTCTTTCTTGATCTTTTCCCAGTTGATCAGCACATCCTCCGCCGTTTCGCACTTGTCGGTGCCGAAAATATGCCGATGCCGATCGATCATCTTGCGGCAGATGTAGGTGGTGATATCGGAAAGCTCCATGGTGCCGTACTGCTCGCCCACATGGGCATGGAATACCACCTGCAGCATCACATCCCCCAGTTCATCTGCCACGTGATCCCAATCCGCTTCATCGATGGCGGCGGCGGTTTCATAGGCCTCTTCTATCAAATACTTCCGCAGGGATTGATGATTCTGTTCCTTGTCCCAGGGGCAGCCGTTTTCACCCCGGAGGATGGCCATTACCCGTACCAGATCATAAAAATCAAAGCGTTTGCGGAAAATCAGGGAAACGGAGGGGATCAGCACTGCACAGGTATGATCATACCGGGGCTGCCGATCCACATCGGAAAGAGAAATCACTTGATAGCTGCGCTGATCCCCCTTTGCAGGCGCAAAGAAATAAACCGGCTGATCGGGATCGAACCATTTGAGCAATTGCAGCTTGCAATCCCCCATCAGCATTTTCGAATCGCATTCCAGGATCAGCAGGGGATTCTGGGTTCCGGTGATTTCCAGAGAGGAGGCCGTCTGGATTTCGATTTTTTCCTGGGGCGCGGCGGACAGGAAAGGAGCGGACAGGGGCATGCCGGGGATGATATCCACCGGGGCGTGTTCCATCAATTCCCGCACCGTTTCATCGGCAGTGGCGTCCAATACCGCATAGCACAGATCGCATTCCTCTGCCGCTTTCAGAAGATGACTGACGCAGGAAGCGATCAGTTCATCAAAATCCTCGCAAGCCTCGTGCAAATGATCCAGCGATTCAAAGGATATCCCCTTTTCACAAAGATATTCCGCCGCATCGCATTGTTTCGTGCGCAGCACCAGTTTTTCAGCCTTTTCCAGCCGGGAAAGGGCGCCCAACGTCAGGTATTCCCGGGAACCGGGGCCCAGAGAAACCACCGTAATCCGATTCATTTGAATTTCCTCCTCAGCCGGGCAGGCAAATCATCTTTTCCAACGGCCCCCATCTTCCAGGCGGCCAGGGCATAAAGCACAACGCCAACGCCGACGCACAGCACAATGCCCAGAATCAGCACAAAACGGGACAGATTTTCCGCATCCCCGAACAGAAAATGCCAAATGGCCCATACCGCACCGCCCATCACAAGGGAAGCAAGCAGGGGCTTCACCGCCGCGCCCATCCAATCAAAGCGATAATCGGTATGCCGGCAGATGAAATACAGATTGGGGATCATGCTGGCAGTATAGCAAAGCAGGGACGCCCAGGGCGCGCCGTGGATATCCACCCCGGGAATGCGTACCAGCGAATAATTCAGGGCGATTTTGAGTACAACCCCCAGCAGCAGCGTATACATGGGGATTTTTTGCTTGCCCAGTCCCTGCAGAACGCCGCTGGTGGCCTGCACCATGGTAAATAGCACGATGGTCAGGCTGCTGATCTGCAAAAGCTCCGCCGCAACATTCAATTGAGCCGCCGTATAGCTGCCCCGGTAGCACAGGAACAAAATGGGCTGGGCCAGAATGCTCATGCCGATAGAGCAGGGAAAGCCGATGACGGAAGCCATCCTAAGGCCTGTGCCCGTTTCCCGGGCCACATAGGCCCGATCTTCTTTGGCAACGCCGGAGGCGATGGAGGGCACCAGATTGGTGCTCATGGCCATGGCCAGGGCGGTGGGCACGTTAATCAGCGTCAGCACCGGGCCGGCATAGGCGCCGTAGCGGATCAGGGCGTCATCCTTGGCCATACCCGCCCCTTCCATCAGTTGAGTCAGCATCACGCTGTCAATAAAGCCGGCCAGGGGCACAATGCAGGCCCCCAGGGTGATGGGAATAGCCACCAGCACCAATTGACGGCTGATGGATTTGCCGGAAAGCAATTCTGCATTTTCCCGCTGGGTAATGGCGTCCAGGCTGCCCTTTTTCCTGCGATGCTGCCACATCATGTAAAGCAGCGCCGCCGCTTCCCCAAGGGTAGAGCCCAGCAAGGCCCCTGCCGCACCCCAGGCAACGCCGCCCTTTGCCATGCCAAGGGCCGCCAGGGGCAGCGCCACCGCCACCTTGCCCACCTGCTCAATCAGCTGGGAAATGGCCGTGGGCATCATATGCCGCTGCCCCTGCATATAGCCCCGATAGGCGCTCATGGCGCAGACAAAGAACAGACTGGGGGCGATGCAGAGATAGCCCGCCGTGGCGTCCTCCGTGCCCTGCCAGGAGGCAACAGACCCGGAAAAGGCCATCAGCAGTACTGTGGTAATCAAGCCCAAGGCACATAGCAGATACAAGGCCACCCGGAAGATACGCCTGGCGTTATCCGGCTCTTCCTTGGTAATGTAATGGGATACCATCCGGGAAATGGCCACCGGAATGCCCGCCGAAGAGATGGTGAGCAAAAGATTATAGGCCGGGAATACCTTGTGATAGATGGCCATGCCCATGGGATCGATCAGATGGGCCAGAGGAATGCGATAAAGCACCCCCACCACCTTGCAGATCAGCCCGGCCAGGCCCAGGATGGAAATCCCGCCGATCAATGATTTTTGCCTTTGACTCATACGGTTCCCTTCTTAGGAATTCGGAATGCGAAATTCGGAATTCAGAATTATAGTTTGTCAACATATTTCCCAAGCTTCACTGGGAAAACAGCCGATTCCTTAAGCCCAGAAGATATCCAGAAGCAGTTTTCTTTGGGAGAGCGCGAGAGGGCCTTTCTTTTTCAAAAGAAAGGTTCTCTCGCAACATTTCCCTCCCCCTTTTTCTTTGGGAGGGTGCGGGAGGGGGATTCTTTTTCAAAAGAAATCCCCTCCCGCAAATACCCCAATTATTCCTCGTTTTCCTCGGCCTCTTCCTTTTCGGCACGGGCGACGGCCACAATGCGGCTGCCTTCCGCCACGCGCATCAGGCGCACGCCCTGGGTGGCGCGGCCGCAGAGGCGGATATCGTTAACCGGCGTACGGATGATGGTGCCGTCATCGGTGATCATCAGCAAGTCTTCCTCCGGATGCACCATCAGCTGGGCCACCAATTCGCCGGTCTTTTCAGTCAGCGTCATGGCGATGATCCCCTTTCCGGCGCGGCCGGTTTCGCGGTAAGCATCCACTTCGGTACGCTTACCGTAGCCATTTTCGGTGATAGAAAGCACATGGGCGCCTTCTTCGATCACGCACAGGTCGGTAACCCGGTCGTTTTCCGCCAGATTCATGGATTTTACGCCGTGGCTGGCGCGGCCCATAGCGCGCACATGCCGCTCATTGAAGCGGATGGCCTTGCCCTGACGGGTGCCCAGCAGCAATTCTTCCCCATCGCAGCAAAGTTCAACCCCGATCAACTCATCGCCTTCATTGAGCACGATGGCAATCAGGCCGGATTTGCGCAGATTCTGGAATTCGGAAAGGGCGGTTTTTTTGATCAGGCCATCCCGGGTGGCCATGATCAGATACCGGCCCTCTGCCATTTGGGGCATGGGGATCATATTGGTCACCTTTTCCCCGGCATTGAGCTGCAGCAGATTCACAATGGCTGTGCCCCGGGCGGTGCGGCCCGCTTCGGGAATTTGATAGCAGGTGAGATTATATACCCTGCCCTGATTGGTAAAGAACATAATAGGCTCATGAGAATTGACGATGCGGATATTTTCGGCATAGTCGTCTTCCCTAGTGGTCATGGCAGCCACGCCCTTGCCGCCCCGGTTCTGGGCCTTGTAGATGGATTTGGAGAGGCGCTTCACATAGCCAAAGTGGGTCAGCGTCACCACCATATCGTCCACGGCGATCAGATCGGCAATATCGATTTCCCCTTCCACGGCGGAAAGCTCGGTGCGCCGGGGATCGGCAAATTTATTCTTGACTTCGGTGAGTTCATCCTTGATCACGCCCATGAGCAAATCACGGTTGGCCAGCAAAGACTGGAGATAAGCGATGGTCTTTTCCAGTTCCTGATATTCCGCCATCAGCTTATCCCGCTCCAATCCGGTGAGGCGGGCCAGACGCATATCCAGAATAGCCTGGGCCTGCTTATCGGAAAACTGGAACTGGGCCATCAATTCAATCTTGGCGGTGGCGGTATCCTTGCTGGAACGAATGATGCGCACGATTTCATCGATATGATCCAGGGCTTTGAGCAGACCCTCCAAGATATGGGCACGGGCCAGGGATTTATCCAGATCATACTGGGTGCGGCGGGTGACCACATCCTCCTGATGGCGGATGTAGTAATACAGCATATCCCGGAGGGACAGCACCTTGGGCTCCCCATCCACCAGGGCCAGCATGATCACGCCGAAGGTATCCTGCAGCTGGGTGTGCTTATAGAGATAATTGAGCACGACCTGCGGCTGCACATCCCGTTTCAGTTCGATTACGATACGCATGCCCTGCCGGTCCGATTCATCGCGAATATCACTGATGCCCTCCAGCCGCTTTTCATGTACCAGCTCGGCGATTTTTTCCACCAGGCGGGCCTTATTCACCATGTAGGGGATTTCGGTGATGACGATGCGCTGGCGGTTGTTGGAAAGTTCTTCAATTTCCGATTTGGCCCGGGTGATGATGCGGCCGCGGCCGGTATGATAGGCCTCCCGGATGCCGCTGCGGCCCAGAATCACGCCGCCGGTGGGAAAATCGGGGCCCTTGATGTGCTCCATCAGGTCATCCAGGGTAGCATCCGGATTGTCGATCAGGCAGATGGCGCCGTCAATCACTTCGCCCAGATTATGGGGCGGAATATTGGTGGCCATGCCAACGGCGATGCCGGAGGTGCCGTTCACCAGCAGATTAGGGAAGCGGCTGGGCAGAACTTTGGGCTGCATCAGGGTCTCATCGAAGTTGGGCATGAAGTCAACCGTGTCCTTTTCGATGTCCTGCAGCATATAGGTGCAGATCTTGCTCATGCGGGCTTCGGTATAACGCATGGCGGCGGCGCCGTCCCCGTCCACAGAGCCGAAATTGCCCTGGCCCTCCACCAGCATATAGCGCATGTTGAAATCCTGGGCCAGGCGCACCATGGCGTCGTATACAGAGCTATCCCCGTGGGGATGGAATTTACCCAGCACGTCGCCCACAATACGAGCAGATTTGCGGAAGGGCTTATCCGGGGTCATGCCCAGCTCATTCATATCATAGAGGATGCGCCGGTGCACGGGCTTTAATCCGTCCCTGACGTCCGGCAGGGCGCGATCCACGATGACGGACATGGCGTAGCTGATAAAGGATTGGCGCATTTCATGCTCCAAATCCGTGGGAATCAAACGATCTCTGATTTCACTCATGGGTATGCATCCTTTCAAGGGCAATTGCTGGGAATCAATTATTCTTTAATGAAATAACACAGACATACTGACTGATCGCAGTGTCAAATGCGGAGGAGGTCGCTAGATGGATTTTTCCGGCACCGCGTCACTTCCAATGCTTCACTTCGATCATGGCAATTATTGTTCAATCTTGTATTGTTCTATAATCTGCCACACATCTTCCAGTTCTTCTACTTCCTCCGTACCGAAAAAGCTAATGGAAACGCTGCCGGGAACAACACCGCCTTCTTCTCCTGGAATCAG
>SVGR01000122.1 GCA_015056265.1 Clostridiales bacterium | reverse complement strand
GCGCGATGGCGTTATAGGCCCGGGACATACGGGTCAGATTATCGGTGAGGATGATCACATCCTTCTTCATTTCCACCAGGCGCTGGGCCCGCTCCAGGGCCAATTCGCATACCTTGGCATGGTTTTCTGCAGGCTCATCAAAGGTGGAATCAATCACTTCGCCCTTGATTTCTTCCCGGATTTCCGTCACCGCCTCGGGACTTTCATCCACCAGCAGCACCATCAGATGGGCCTTTGAATAATTGCCCCGAATGGCAGCGGCCAATTTGCGCATCAAGACATTCTTGCCCATCTTCGGGCCCACAGTGATCAGCGCCCGCTGGCCGAAACCGATGGGAGACATAAGATCGATCAGTTTCAGCACAGAATCGTTATTCCGCTGGGAAAGATGGATTTTGCGTTTGGGAAAAATCGCAGTGAAATCCTCAAAATTGGGCCGGGCAGGGCTTTCTTCCGGGGGCTTTCCGTTGATTTCGGTGATATAGAGCAGGGCGCTGTAGCGATCGCCCTCCCGCTGGGGGCGGGTTTTGCCGGCAACATAATCACCGGAGCGGAGATTGAAACGGCGGATCTGGGCATTGGCCACATAAACATCATTCTTCCCGGGCCGATAATGATCCACCCGCAGGAAGCCGTAGCCGTCAGGATGCACTTCCAGTACCCCTTCCCCATCCCCGCATTCGCCGGTGGCCAGCATTTCGGGCACGGCAGGATTGGTAACACCCAATTCCTTATGATAATAGGGAGCGGATACAGGCGGACGGTTATAGGACGTCACGCCGGAATTGATCACTTCCCGGGGCTGGCCATAATCATTGCGGGGCATATACTCCCCGCGGGGGGCATACTCCCGGGGCTGATAATCCTGGGGAATACCGGAATTGTAAATGCCGGAATTGCGGTAATCCACGCCGCTTTCCATCTGGCCCATATCGGGGCCGAAACGGTTGGGATAGGAGGGGGTGCGGCCCTGCATCCGGGGATCCATCCGCTGTTGGGGCATTCTGGAATAGGATCGGGGATCACCGGAATTGGCAGGCACCGGCCGGGTGTTCCAGCTCTGAGGCCGGGGCTGATAAGGCTGGCCGGGATTCTGATATGCCCGAGGGTTATGCCAGGCACGGGATCCTTCCATGGTAAAGGCCGGGGCCTTGGAGGAGATGCTGCCCAAGGAAGAGGGAACGCCGGATTCCGGAACAATGGAAGCGGGGGCCGGACGAGGCGTCATCCGGGGCATGGGGACGTTGGGGGTGAGCACCGGCACGTCATCCTCATCCGATTCATCATCCGTGATAATGGAGGCGCTGCGCACAGGACGGGGGGATTCTGCAGGGGCGGGAATATCGCCGTAAGCAACAGACGAGGCGCCTTCTGTTCCGCCGGCCGCCTCCGTTAGTTTTTCGATGATGCCCTGCTTGCTGATCCCGGCGCCCAGCTTGACGCCCATTTCCTTGGCAACTTTCCGCAGTTCCAGCACCGTCATTTTTTCATAATTTTCGCTCATGATTTTCCTCCTCGGGGAATAGAATGCCAGGCCCTGCGTCCTGCACAAAAAATGCACACGCAGACCCTCTGATGCATGAAAAGGCAGAAAGGAATAGCGCTTTCCATTCATCAAAAAAGAAATGCAAAGGTCCAATGAATGATTTCACATTTGATGTATGCTTGGACAAAGCATTGTCTGCTTAGAATTATACCAGATGCCATGAAAAATTTCAACATCAAATCAAAAAATGGTAAATATGCACAAATATCTTCATTTAATTTTCATTTATCTATCATTTTGCATACAAATTCAATCAAAAACTGCGGATTTTTCGGAATGTTGATTGAATTTTTTATTTGCCCACGCAAAAACGGGAGAAAATATCGTCAATCAGTTTTTCATCCACCTGTTCGCCGGTGACCCGCCCCAGCAGGGCCAATGCCTCATGCAGTTCCACCGCCGCCACATCCACCGCCTCTCCCAGCTCACAGGCCTCTGCCGCCCGCCGGAGGGCGGCAGAGGCCTGACGGGCCAGATGCATATGCCGCTCCTGGGTGAGGGCGCTCTCCCCTGCACCGGCAGCATAGGCGATCACCTTGTTTTCCAGTTCCTCCATGCCGTGCCCTGTGGCGGCGGAAACCAATACGCTGTTTTCAAAATCCCGGGGATTAAGCACCTGGGGCAGATCCCCTTTATTCAGCACAATGATCCGTGGGGCGTCCGCCGTATCCCGAAGCAGTTGTCCATCCTCTTCGGAAAGGGGAGCGGAAGCGTCCAGCACCGTCAGCACCACATCCGCCCCGGCGATGGCCTGGCGGGCCAATTCCACCCCGATTTTTTCGATATTGTCGGCACTCTCCCTCAGGCCCGCCGTATCCGCAAAATGCACCCGCACCCCCTGCAGCATCACATCCGCCCGGATAATATCCCGGGTGGTGCCAGGGATATCGGTGACAATGGCCCGCTGCTGACGGGAGAGGGCGTTGAGCAGGGAGGATTTGCCCACATTAGGCCGGCCGCAGAGCACTGCCTCCAGCCCCTGCCGGGCGATCCTCGCCCCCCGTTCGTCACAGGCGTTTTCCAGTTTTTCCGCTAACGTCAGGGCGCCTGCCGTCATTTCGCCGGCCGCTTCCTCAAAGCTGATTTCTTCCGGATAATCGATGGCCGCCGCCACCCCGGAAAGCAGATGGAGCAATTCCGTCTGGGCGTCCCGGATGAAGGCGCTGACGCCGCCGGAAAGCTGGCGCACCGCTGCCCGGGCTGCCCTGCCCCCCTCTGCAGAGATCAGGGCCATCACCGCCTCTGCCCGGCTCAAATCAATCCGGCCGTTGAGGAACGCCCGCTTGGTGAATTCCCCCGGTTCCGCCGCCCGAACGCCCAAGCGGAACAGGGCGGTCAACAGACTGTTCGCCGCCCATTCTCCCCCGTGCATATGAAACTCCGCCACGTCCTCCCGGGTGTAGGATTTGGGGGCGCGCATCAATACCGCCATGCATTCATCCAGGGTTTCCCCCTGATATTCCGCATGACCGTAATACATCTTATGGCTTTCAAAATCCCGCTGGGGACGGAACAATTGCCGCAGCACCGCTTCTGCCTCCGTACCACTCACCCGCACTATGGCGATGCCGCCCGTGCCCGGCGCCGTGGCCAATGCCGCAATGGTATCCGTGTTCTGCATGATCCATCCCTCCGTTTTACAATTCCATCCCATTATAGCGAAAAATCCCGCCGAAAACAAGCGCATAAATAAGGATAAAAGCAAGGCAAAACCTTGAAAATTCCGATCTTCTGGGGTATAATAGGCTGCACCACTTTTTGAAGGGGGTTTGTTTGCTATGGCTAATGCCAAAAAAGCCGTGGTCACCGTGCTGGGCTTTGACCGCAAGGGGATCATCGCCCGGGTCAGCAATGTGCTCTTTGACCGGGATATCAATATCCTGGATATTACCCAGACCATCCTGGATGGTTATTTCAACATGGTTATGATCGTGGATCTTTCCTCCCCTTCCTGCACCTTTGACGTGCTGCAGAGCGATCTCAACGCCCTAGGCACTGAACTGGGGCTGCAGATCCGCATCCAGAAAAACGAAATTTTCGAAGCCATGCACCAGGTTTAAGGAGAGGATATGGCGGGAGGGGATTTCTTTTAAAAAAGAAATCCCCTCCCGCACCCACCCAAAGAAAACTTCTGCTGGATATTTCTTGGTCATAGGAAATCATCGAATTTACCAGTGAT
Source organism: Clostridiales bacterium (assembly GCA_015056265.1). GTDB lineage: Bacteria > Bacillota > Clostridia > Christensenellales > Aristaeellaceae > RUG563. The sequence continues at coordinate 2,605 of SVGR01000122.1, read as the reverse complement.
GCAATATAAAAGCATTGCAATAGCTGTTGCGGAACAATACAAACACCATCATGGGGAAAACCATTTTGTGGATTAGTCCAAAGAGATCCCATACAGCTTTCTTGGAAGGGAGCGCGAGGGAAACCATTCTTTGGCTCCAAAGAATGGTTTCCCTCGCAAACATCCTGGAGGATACATGATCAACACAAACGAAATTTTAGAAACGCTGCGCATGATTGACCAGGAAAAGCTGGATGTGCGCACCATTACCATGGGCATATCCCTGTTCAACTGCGTATGCGATGATGAAAAGCGGCTGGCCAGCCGGGTATACAACCGCATCGTTCGCCAGGCGGAGCATCTGGTAAAAACCGGGGAAGAAATCGAACGGGAATTTGGCGTGCCCATCGTGAATAAACGTATTTCTGTCACCCCCATTTCCCTGATCACCGGTGGCATCGATGATCCCCTGCCCATTGCCCGGGCACTGGATCAGGCGGCCAAGGAAACGGGCGTGGATTTTATCGGCGGCTACAGCGCCCTGGTGCAGAAGGGCATGACGACGGCGGACCGGCGGCTTATTGAATCTATCCCTCAGGCCCTTGCCGAAACGGATGTGATGTGCTCCTCCGTAAACGTGGCCTCCACCAAGGCGGGCATTGACATGGATGCGGTGCGCCTGTGCGGCCTGGCCATCAAGGATCTGGCAGAAAAGACAAAGGATCGGGATGGCTTTGGCTGTGCCAAGCTGGTGATTTTCGCCAATGCGGTAGAGGATAACCCCTTCATGGCCGGCGCTTTCTTCGGCCCTGGGGAGGGCGACTGCGCGGTAAGCGTGGGCGTCAGCGGCCCCGGCGTGGTGAAGCGCGCCCTGGAGAATGTGAAGGGCGCTCCCTTTGACGTGGTGGCTGAAACCATCAAGAAAACCGCCTTCCGCATCACCCGCGTGGGCCAGCTGGTGGCCCAGGAGGCCTCCCGCAGACTGAAGGTGCCCTTCGGTATTGTGGATTTGTCCCTGGCCCCCACCCCCGCAGTAGGCGATTCCGTTGCCCACATTCTGGAAGAAATGGGCCTGGAAAAATGCGGCACACACGGCACCACCGCGGCGCTTGCGCTGCTGAACGATGCCGTGAAAAAAGGCGGCGTAATGGCCTCCTCCCATGTGGGCGGGCTCTCCGGGGCCTTTATCCCCGTCAGCGAAGATATCGGCATGATCGAGGCCGCCGCCTCCGGTGCGCTGATATTGGATAAGCTGGAAGCCATGACCTGCGTATGCTCCGTGGGCCTGGATATGATCGCCGTGCCCGGAGATACCTCCGCCGCCACCATCTCCGCCATCATTGCGGATGAGGCCGCCATCGGCATGATCAATACCAAGACCACCGCCGTACGTATCATCCCTGCCCCCGGCAAAAAGGTGGGCGATTTTGTGGAATTCGGCGGCCTGCTGGGAAGGGCGCCTGTTATCCCCGTTCATCCCTTCGCCTCCGACGATTTCATCGCCCGGGGCGGCCGCATCCCCGCCCCGCTCAATAGTCTTAAGAACTGAGGAGGGGGATTATTGCGGGAGGGTATTTCTTTTGAAAAAGAAATACCCTCCCGCACCCTCCCAAAGAAAACTGGCAGGGAATAATTCTGATCGTCAACAAATCAACCGTTTTCTCCCTGCTACTGTGAACATAAAATCAATCTTGGGGAAACCAGATTCATTAACGAAGTCAAAGAAAATCCCATGCAGCTTTCTTGGAGGGGCGCGGGGAGAGGTTCTTTGGCTCCAAAGAACCTCTCCCCGCATAACTCCAGAAAGGATCCTATCATGAACGAGAATTTTGCTGTGCTGAATCTGCCCGATGAAATGCTGCATATCACGTTGTTTGGCGGGATGGCCCGGGTGCTGCTCTGCCGCACCACAGGAATGGCCCGAAAGGCCACCGAAATCCACCATCCCTCCTCCACGGCCCTGGCTGCCATGAGCCGCACCATGACCGCCACCGCCATGCTGGGCGTGATGATGAAGAACGAAGAAAACTCCGTCACCGTCACCGTGGCCGGCGACGGCCCCGGGGGCAAGATCACCGCCGTAGCCCGGGGGGGCAAGGTGAAAATTTCCATGCATCATCCGGAAGTGGAGCTGCCCCTGAAAAAGGACGGCCATCTGGATGTGGGCGGGCTGGTGGGCCGCGAAGGCCGCCTCACCGTCATCAAGGATCTGGGGCTGAAGGAGCCCTATGTGGGCCAGAGTCCCCTGGTATCCGGCGAGCTGGGCGAAGATTTTGCCCAGTATTTCACCACCAGCGAACAGGTGCCCTCTCTGGTGGCCCTGGGCTGCCTGGTGAATGACGGCTATTGCCTGTCTGCAGGCGGCGCGCTGATGCAGGCCATGCCCGGCTGCACGGAAGAAATGCTGGAGCAGCTGGAAGTGCGCTCTCTCTTCTTCACCTCCATCAGCCGGGAAGTGGCCGAAGATTCCCTGGAGGATCTGGCCAGGGGCTGGTTTGAGGGCATGGATATGCAGATTCTGTCCAGAGAATCCCTTTCCTATCAGTGCGATTGCAGCCGGGAACGGATGGAAAAGGCGCTGATCGCCATGGGAAAACGAGATCTGATGCAGCTGATTGAAGAGGAC
>SVGR01000121.1 GCA_015056265.1 Clostridiales bacterium | reverse complement strand
CATGGCAGAAAAGGGATCATCCAGCAGCAGTATCCGGGATCGCCGCATTAATACCCGGGCGAAAGCTGCCTGCAACAGCTGTCCCCTGGATAGATGGCTGGGAAACATCCGGCCGGCAAAGGAAAGCTCTGCATCATTGAGGGCCTCCCGCACCCGCCGCGCCGCTTCCTTCTCCGGCACGCCCTGCAGCCGCAGCCCCAATATAAACTGCAATTCCAGATAGAAAGAATCCCAAAACAAGGGCTGCTGGGATACCAGGGCCGTTTCCCTGCGTAATTGATGCGGGCGCACTTCCCGGCCGTTCAGGGAAATGCTGCCCTTGCTGGGACGCCCTTTCCCGCTGAGCAAGGAAAGCAGGGCGGATTTCCCGCTGCCCGAAGGGCCCGTCACCGCCAGCCATTCTCCGGCCTTTATTTCCAGGCTGATCCCCCGAATCACCGGTTTTTTCGCCTTTTTAACATGCAAATTTTCTGCCTGTAGCAAATGGGATTTTTCTTCCATGGGCTTTCCCTTCCCTTATGTAGATCATCAGGGCAAAACGCCGCCCCTCGCCCTGTCAAGGAGCGAAAGACGGCGATCGGCCTGTCTATATCAGTAAGAGGCCTCACTGGCCAGATTTTCAAAGAGCGTATATTCGCCCAGCCAGGCCAGCTTCACCGTACCGATGGGACCATTTCTCTGCTTGGCCACGATGACCTCGGCGGTATTGTCGGGCTCTTCCCCTTCCCGCTTTTCCCGGTTGTAATATGCCTCCCTGTGGAGGAACATGACAACGTCTGCGTCCTGCTCGATAGAGCCGGAATCGCGCAGGTCGGACAGCATAGGCCTGAACCCGCCCGCGCCCCGCTTCTCATTGGCACGGCTCAGCTGGGCCAGGGCCACCAGGGGCACGTTCAGTTCCCTGGCGATGGCCTTCAGGCTTCTGGAAATCTCGCTCACTTCCACCTGCCGGCTTTCCGCTTTCTTATCCGATCCCATCAGCTGCAGATAGTCCACCATGATCATATCCAGCCCATGATCCATCATCAGCCGGCGGCAGCGGGAGCGCATTTGCCCCGGCGTCAGGCCGGATGTATCGTCAATATAGATATTGGTCACCGCCAGCGGGGCAAGGGAACGGGCCAGCTTCAGCCAGTCTTCATCCCGAAGAGCACCCTTGCGCACCGACTGCAGGTTCACCCGGGAATCGCCGCAAAGGATACGCATGGCAATCTGCTCCCGGGGCATTTCCAGGCTAAAGAAAGCGATCTTCTTACCCTTCCGGGCGGCATTGGAGAGCACATTAATGGCAAACGAGGTTTTGCCCATAGAGGGACGGGCGCCAACCAGCACCAATTCGCCCCCATGCAGGCCGGTGAGCATGCCGTCCAAGGCATAGAAGCCCGTGGGCACCCCAGAAATGCCGCCCTTTAGCCGGGCAAACTCCTCCATCTGCTCATAGGTGCGGGTAAGCACTTCCTTGATGTGCTTGAGATCCTCGCCGCCGGTGCGCTGCATCACAATATCAAATATCAGCTTTTCGGACAGGGAAAGCACCTCAGGCAGATCCTGCTCCTGGGCATAGCTGGCCCGGGAGATCTCCCCCGCTGCACCGATGAGCTTGCGCAGGGTGGATTTTTCCTGAACGATACGGATATAGTAACGCACGTTAGCGGTAGTGGGCACGAACTGGGTCAGTTCGATCAGATATTCAATGCCCCCAACACCGGGCAGAGTGCCCCGGCGGGAAAGCTCCGCATCCATGGTAACCAGATCCACCGCCATGCTGTCGGCAGCCAAAGCCTTGGCAGCATCAAAAATTTCCCGATGGGCGGGTACGTAAAAATCATCTGCCGCCAACGTTTCCACTGCGGCAGATACCGCCGCCCCATCCTGGAGCATGGCGCCCAGCACCGATCGTTCCGCATCGGTGCTGTGAGGCGGTATGGGGGTATAGGCAGGCGCTGCAGTATCCATTATGCTTCGCCGCCCGTCACGCGAACGGTCATCTTGGCGCTGACTTCGGGATACAGCTTCACAACCACTTCCGTTTCGCCCACCGTGCGGATGGCCTCGGACAGATCGATCTTGCGCTTATCCACTTCCACACCATGCTGGGCCTGGAGGGCGGCGGCGATTTCCTGACCAGTGATGGAGCCGTAAAGCCGGCCCTGGGCGCCGCACTTGGCCACCACAGTGATCACCTTGCCCCGCAGGGAAGCAGCCTTCTTTTCAGCAGCAGCGCGCCGCTCCATTTCCCGCTGCCGTTCAGCGGCCTGCTTACGCTCAATTTCCTTGGCGGCGCCGGGGGTGGCTTCCATAGCCAGCTTCTTGGGGAAGAGGAAATTGCGGGCGTAGCCGTCGCTTACATTCACAATATCCTGCTTTTTCCCGGTTCCTTTTACATCGGCCAGCAAAATAACTTTCATTTTACGGTTCCTCCTTTGGTTGCCGGGGCTTACGCAGCCCGCGGAAATTATTCAATTGATCAAAAATACCCACAATACTGAGCATGGACGTCATATACAGGATCAGAGGAATGGCAATACGCCAGCCCAGGCGGGTTCCCTTCATCTTTTGCATGAAATTGATCATGGCCACCCCCTGCAGGGTGAAAATGGCCGTAGCCCCCCCATTAAGCAGCACGCCCGCGATGGCCAGGGGAACGGAACCGCTGGACTGCAGCAGCGTTCCCACAATCAGCGCCACTCCCACTTTCCAGCCCATGCCCCGGGGCAGATGCCACAGATGAATGGGCGGCATGCCAAGATCGGGGAAATCCGGGGCCTGCAGTTCCTTCTTATCGTCCAGTACCTGCTTATAATCCCTGCCCTTTGCGGCGGCATCGCCAAATCGGATGGACAGGAATACACTTCCCACGCCCCCCAGAATACTCTGGCCGGCCAAGAAAGAAGGCACGAAGGTGGTAACCAGATTATTGATCAGTGCCCGAAGGGAAAGCAGCATATCCGCCCGGGCGGCATCACTCAGCACATTGCCACCCATAACGGGCACCAGCACGGTATCCTTCATGGCGTCCGGAACTTGAATCAAGCCATATTGATAGAAAGAATACAGCAGCGAATCGGTGCCTTCCCAACCCTCCAGGGCCCCCAGCACCAGATCGCCGGCCACTTCAAACAATTGGCCGCCAGCCATCTGCTGGAGGATCAGATAGCAGCCGGTGATGGACGCCACATGGACGCCAATCATCACGGCACAGCTTTTCCAAAAAGGAATACGCCGCAGGATGCACACCAGAAAGGCGATCACAATGGGCAGAAGATACACGGCCCCGAGCAATGCGCCGTCCAGCCCGGTGATCAGATACAAAGCGCCAATGCCCCCCAGCAGCCCGGCCGCCATGGGCCCGCCACCGCAGGCAAGGCCGCTGACGCACAATCCCATAGGCAGCGCCATCAGGATCAGCACAATGGCCAGGGGCTGCATTCCCGGCGTGACAGCAAATAAAAGCAAGGGCCCGGCCATCAGCAGCGTGCCCGCTGCCCCGGCCTCGCCTGAACGGAACAAGGGAAAATCTTTCATACAATCTCCTTAAAAATGCTGATAAATTACCATCATCTATTGTACGGTTTTTGCAGCCTTTTGTCAACCGAAAACAGCCGCTTTCCCCAAAAGCCGGGACGGCCGGGGAGATTTTATCCTTTTTCCCCTGTCCGCTTGCCGATCAGCCAAATTTTTATCCCGTAAACGTTTGAAATTTAAAAGAAATGGGTATATAATGATCGTGGTAATAAATTGAAGGGGGATAAAAAAACATGGAACTGAAGGGAAGCAAGACTGAACAAAACCTGTGGACTGCCTTTGCCGGCGAAAGCCAGGCCCGCAACAAGTATTCCTATTTTGCCTCCAAGGCACGCAAGGACGGCTATGTTCAGATTGCCAATCTGTTTGAAGAAACCGCCAATAACGAAAAGGAACATGCCAAGATCTGGTTCAAGCTGCTGGGCGGCATCGGCACCACCGAAGAAAACCTGAAGCATGCCGCTGAAGGCGAAAACTATGAATGGACCGATATGTACGCCACCTTCGCCAAGGAAGCCAAGGAAGAGGGCTTTGATCATATCGCCTTCCTCTTTGCCCAAGTGGCCAAGATCGAAAAGGAACATGAAGAACGGTATCTGAAACTGCTGTCCAATTGTGAAAACGGCCTGGTCTTCTCCCGGGATGGGGATATGATCTGGCAGTGCAGCAACTGCGGCCACATTGTTGTTGGCAAGCAGGCCCCCGAAATGTGCCCCGTTTGCGCTCATCCCCAGGCCTATTTCCAGCTGAAGGCGGAAAACTATTAATTGCTCATGCACTGAATGGGCCCCAACGCAATTTTCGGCGCATTCCGTTTCATGTAAAATGCCTTATCAGTTGCCCCAAAGGCGCTGATAAGGCATTTTTGTATTCAGTTCACCTGGAAGGCAAGCCTTGCTTTTTTCTCAAACTTTTTCGCCCGATGTATTTTTCTTCCCAACGAGCGCCACTTTTATATAGACAATCAAAACTGCCGTCATGATAACCGCTATTACAGAGCCAAACTGCGCCGCCCGGATAGGCATACCGAAAAGCTGATTGCCGTTATTCTGAATATGGGCCACCACCGGGCTCATCAGACAGGTGGCCCCAAACCCGGCCACACCGCTGAGGGCGCCGTTCATGGCCAGGGCGTCCTTGCGCATATCCCCTTTCACATGATCGCACACCAGATTGGTAATACTGCTGTTGATACCCCCCATGGCTATGCCGTTCAGGCAATAGTAAATGATGAACATTATCTTGCCGTTTTCCGGCACCGCAAAGCAGGTCGCCAGGAACGCCGCTCCCCCAATCATATAACACAGGTAGCTCATGCGGATAAAAGAGGTGCGGTCCGCATATCGGCCCAGCGGCGTGGAAACGCTGATGCGTACCACACTGGTCACAATGGAAAGAATCGATACAAAGGTCATGGAAAAGCCCAGTTCCCGGATCTGATAGGCGCCGAAGAAGGGGACGGCACACCGGAAGCCCACCTGCCAAAGAATATTGACGGTAAGGATTCTCCGAAGCATTTTATCCCCCATCAGGAAACGGAAGGTTTCCTTCGGGCTGCGCTTTTCATTTTCCCTGGCCGGCACGTCCCGGATCATCATCATGGCCATCATGTGCAGCAGGCCCAGCGCAGTAAGCGTCATTGCGCCCACAATAAATGCCGTGCGCACCTGACCCTGGGCGTTCAGATAATCCACCACGCTGCCCATCACATAGGAAAAGACCATACCGCCCAGGAGGGATATCATCTCTTTCCTTGCCGTAAAGATACCCCTGGATCTATCATCAATCCAAGAGATCATCCACGCGCTGCGGCCGGATATAATCAGATTATTCACAAGATGGGCGCCCGTAAAGCAAAGCAGGAACAGCGCCTTTTTCATGCCCTGGCTCATGGGCACAATGGGGGTCACATACACCAGCATGAACAAAAGATCATGCGCGCAGCCAATCAGGATGGAAGTGCGCTTGATGGATTTCACATTGCGCAGCACCACGATGGCCGCCAATCGGAACAGACATCCCAAAGAAGCGAACGATGATAAAATGCCGGTCAGGCTGTCCGAAAAGCCCAAGGTAGAGGTGATGCGGGCCAGATATGCACCGGATAAAAGAATCGAAATAAAGTATTCAAATGCCGCTTCCAGGATGTATCCCCATCTGCTGCGCTCATTTCCATCGTGTTGCTGCATGTCCCCATTCTCCGTTTCCTGATCGTTCCGCCTACTCATTATACGGTAAATTGCAATATTTTCAAATGTAAAATGCATGATTTTCTTACTTTTTACTTTACTATAAAATTTTTTTCCTTTTCCCCTGCACCTTGCCGGATCGAAAAAAACTGCAAAAATTATGGGGGCAAATTTCTCCCGCCCCCTTCCCCAGCACGCAGATATATGCTATAATATATCGGTATCTGTTCTACAATCAATCCGTAAGGAGGCTGTGAATCCATGCAATATTCCCGCGAAGTGGAAGAAATGGTATGCGTGATGAAGGGCCCCAACCATGGCCCCGCGCCCATTCCTGAAGAAGGCAAGTGGATCCAGGCAAAGGAAATCAAGGATATTTCCGGTCTGACCCACGGTATCGGCTGGTGCGCCCCTCAGCAGGGCACCTGCAAGCTGACCCTGAATGTGAAGCAGGGCGTCATCCAGGAAGCGCTGGTTGAAACCATCGGCTGCTCCGGTATGACCCATTCCGCCGCTATGGCCAGCGAAATTCTCCCCGGCAAGACCATCCTGGAAGCCCTGAATACCGACCTGGTTTGCGACGCCATCAACACCGCCATGCGCGAACTGTTCCTGCAGATCGTGTACGGCCGCACCCAGTCCGCTTTCTCTGATGACGGTCTGGTCATCGGCGCCGGTCTGGAAGATCTGGGCAAGGG
>SVGR01000120.1 GCA_015056265.1 Clostridiales bacterium | reverse complement strand
CCGATCTGATCGTGAAGGTGCCCGTGGGCACGGTGGTCCGTGATAAGGAAACGGGCGTCGTGGTTGCCGATATGTATGAGGCTGGACGGCGGAAAGTGCTGCTTCGGGGCGGCAGAGGCGGCTGGGGCAATATGCACTTCGCCACCCCCACCCGCCAGGCACCCAATTTCGCCAAGCCCGGCATCAAGGTGGAACGCCGGGAATTCACCCTGGAGTTGAAATCCATCGCTGACGTGGGTCTGGTGGGCTATCCCAATGTGGGCAAGAGCACCATCCTATCCGTGGTCACCGCCGCCAAACCCAAGATCGCCAATTATCATTTTACCACCCTTACCCCTAACCTGGGCATGGTGCGCCATCACGGCCAGGATTTCATCATGGCCGATATCCCCGGCCTGGTGGAAGGGGCCAGCGAAGGCGCAGGGCTGGGGTATGATTTTCTGCGCCATGTGGAACGAACCCGCCTTTTGCTCCATGTGATCGACGCCGCCGGATCCGAAGGACGGGATCCCGTGGCGGATTTTGAACAAATCAACGAAGAACTGCTCAAATACGGCGAACTGGCCGACCGGCCCCAGATCATCGTGGCCAATAAGATGGATCTGCCCGACGGCGAAACGGGATATGAAATGCTGAAAAATCATATCGGCGATCGGTATCCCATCTTCCCCGTCAGCGCCGCCACCCGCCAGGGCTTTGACGCACTGATGAATTGCGTGGCCAATACCTACGCCAATCTGCCCCCCATGGAGCCCTTCACCGAAGAAGAACTGATGCCCGAAATGCTGGAAACCAACGGCTTCGAAATCGTCAAGGACGGTCATGTGTTCGTGGTGACCGGCACGGCAGCCGATCAGTTGATCAATTCTGTCAACTTCGACGACGAGGAATCCCTCAACTGGTTCCACCGCACCCTGCGCCGCTCCGGCATCATCGATGCCCTGCGGGAGGCAGGCGCCCAGGAGGGCAGTACCGTGCGCATGGACGATATGGAATTCGATTTTGTGGAATAAGGAGATATACGCCATATGATGCTCGAAATCACCAGCAAGCAGCGCTCTCAGCTGCGCTCCATGTGCAATACCTTGCCCGTGGTGCTCTATATCGGCAAGGAAGGGGTTACCGAAGCCGTGGCCAAGCAGGCCTGGGACGCCCTGGAGGCCCGGGAACTGATCAAATGCTCCGTGCAGCGGGGATGCCCCCTTACCGCCCGGGAAGCCTGCCAGGAGCTGTGCGACCGGGTGCACGCCGCCCCCGTCCAATGTATCGGCAACAAATTTTCCATCTATCGCGAAAGCCGGGAAAACCCAGTAATTATCTTGCTTTAAGGGCGTAATGCTTACACATGTACATTATCGCAGACCACAACATCTTGTGGTCTGCTTTTGTTTTTAACATTTTTGTTCAATATTTTGTATTGACAAGCATGCATTTCCCATATATAATGGATGCTGTTCCGATCATTTTTAATACACATACATTAAGATACACGATGGAGGAAAATGCACCGTGATTATTTCAATCCGCAAAAGAGACGGCCGGGTAGTTCCCTTTGATATGGCAAAGATCGAAAATGCCATTCTCAAGGCATTCGAAGCTTCCGGAAGCGCCAAGGGCCAGGAAACCGCTCATGCCATCAGCCTTCAGGTGGAAAACGATCTGGAAAACAACGAAAACATCAGCAGCACCCCTTCCGTGGAAGAGGTGCAGGATACCGTAGAACGGGTGCTGATCGAAAAGGGCTTTGTGCGCACCGCCAAGGCCTACATCCTCTACCGCGCCGAACGCAGCCGGGTGCGTGAAATGAACACCCGCCTGATGAAGGTGTTCGAGGATATCGTCTACAAAGATGCCGTAGACAGCGATATCAAGCGCGAAAACGCCAACATCAACGGCGACACCGCCATGGGCAGCATGCTGAAGTTCGGCTCCGAAGGCGCCAAGCAATTCTATGATATGTATGTGCTCAACCCCAAGCACGCCCAGGCCCACCGGGAAGGGGATATCCATATCCACGATCTGGATTTCCTTACCCTCACCACCACCTGCTGCCAGATTGAACTGAAAACCTTGTTCAAGAATGGCTTCTCCACCGGCCACGGCGTGCTGCGGGAGCCCAATGATATCGCCAGCTATTCCGCCCTGGCCTGCATCGCCATTCAGGCCAACCAGAATGACCAGCACGGTGGCCAGTCCATTGTGGACTTCGACTACGGCATGACCCCCGGCGTGAAGAAGACCTTCATCAAGCGCTATCGGGACAACATCTCCCGTGCCCTGTGTCTGCGGGCCCAGGCCGAGGACTGCGACGCCATCGCCAAGGAAATGATCGCCCAGATTAAAGACGAAACGGGCCTCACCCCCTCTCTGGAAGCCACTGACGCTTTTGATGCCGCCATCCTGGCAAAGCTCTGCGCCTATTGCGATGAAAAGGCCGCCAAGGAAATCATCGCCTTTGCGCAGCAATATGCTGTGAAGGAAACCCGCCGAGCCACCTATCAGGCCATGGAAGCCCTGGTGCACAACCTGAACACCATGAACTCCCGCGCCGGCGCCCAGGTGCCCTTCTCCTCCATCAACTACGGCACCGACACCTCCCCCGAAGGACGCCTGATTATTGAGCAGGTGCTGCTGGCCACCGAATCCGGCCTGGGCCGGGGCGAAACCCCCATCTTCCCCATTCAGATTTTCCGCGTCAAGGAAGGCGTTAACTACAATCCCGGCGATCCCAACTATGATCTGTATCATCTGGCCATCCGGGTCAGCGCCAAGCGGCTCTTCCCCAATTTCTCCTTCCTGGATGCTCCCTACAACCTGAAATACTACAAGCCCGGCCATCCCGAAACAGAAGTGGGCTATATGGGCTGCCGCACCCGTGTACTGGGCAATGCCTTCGATCCCGATCGTGAAATTGCTCCCCGCCGCGGCAATCTCTCCTTCACCTCCATCAATCTGCCCCGCCTGGCCATCAAATCCGCCGGGGATATCAGCCTCTTCTTCGACGAACTGGAAGCCAAGATGAAGCTGGTTGTGGAGCAGCTGGACGAACGCTTTGAAATCATCGCCCGCAAAAAGGTTTACAACTTCCCCTTCCTCATGGGCCAGGGCGTCTGGATCGATTCCGAAAAGCTGGATTGGAATGACGAAGTGCGGGAAGTGCTCAAGCACGGCACCTTCTCCGTGGGCTTCATCGGCCTGGCGGAATGCCTGAAGGCACTGCGGGGCAAGCATCACGGCGAAAGCGAAGAAAGCCAGAATCTGGGCCTGGAGATCATCGGCTTCATGCGCTCCTATCTGGATAAACTGTCCCAGGAACGTAAGCTGAATTACACCCTGCTGGCTACCCCCGCCGAAGGCCTCTCCGGCCGCTTCGTCCGCATGGACCGGGAACGTTTCGGCGTCATCGAAGGGGTCACCGATCGGGAATACTACACCAATTCCTTCCATATACCGGTGTATTATCCCATCAGCGCCTTTGACAAGATCAGCAAGGAAGGCCCCTATCACGCTCTAACCAATGCCGGCCACATCAGCTACGTAGAAATGGACGGCGATCCTTCCAAGAATCTGGAAGCCTTTGAAAAGATCGTCCGCCATATGCATGATTGTGGAATCGGCTACGGCTCCATCAATCATCCTGTAGATCGGGATCCCATCTGCGGGTTCAATGGCATCATCGGCGATACCTGCCCCTGCTGCGGCCGGGAGGAAGGCGGCAAGCCTTTCGAACGCATCCGCCGCATCACCGGTTATCTGGTGGGTACCCTGGATCGCTTCAACAACGCCAAGCGGGCCGAAGAAAGCCAGCGCGTCAAGCACAGCATGTAAGATTTGGAAATATTGCGAGAGGGTGTTTCTTTTGAAAAAGAAACACCCTCTCGCGCTCTCCCAAAGAAAACAAGTACTGGATTGATGCTGGATTTAAGCAATCAACTTTTTTCCAGCGCCGCTATGGAAATGGGAGCACAAAAGGTTTTTGTCTCAGCACGAAAGGACGTATAAGAAGCGTACAAGAGAATAGAAAGCGACAGGCATGGCTTTGCAATCAGGCGTAAAGCATGCCCTGATGCTCAAAAGATGCAAGGGCATCTTTTTTTATTGTCAAACTACTTGACGCTCCATATAAACCAGTGTATAATAGCAATCGTTATATATCATTTGTTATTTTTCTGAGGTGATTTTTATGCCGCCCACTGCCAGGATTACAAAGCAAGCTATTCTTTCTGCCGGCATTGCACTGATTCGGGAGCAGGGGCCGGACGCCCTCAACGCCCGGACGCTGGCCGCCCGGCTGAATTGCTCCACACAGCCCATTTTTTCCAATTTTCCTTCTATGGATGCCCTGCGGCTTTCTTTGGTGGCCCAGGCGGAAGCCCTCTATCAGGCCTGCATCGAAGCAGAAATTGCCCAGCACCGCTATCCCCCTTACAAGGCCAGCGGCATGGCCTATATCCGTTTCGCCCAGGAGGAGCCCCAATTGTTCCGGCTCCTATACATGCGGGACCGCAGCCGGGAGGAGGAGGGGATCAAAGACCATCTGACGCCCCAGATGATCGGCATGGTGCAGGAAAACACCGCGCTGGATGCTGCAAACGCCGGGCTGTTCCATCTGGAAATGTGGGCTTTCGTCCATGGGCTGGCGGTGCTGTGCGCCACCAATTTCTGTCCCATTGACGAAGAAAGCCTCAGCCACATGATTACCGACGTCTTCCAGGGGCTGAAAAAACGCCATGAATGCAAGGAGGAATCCCATTGAATGCCATTGAAATTCAGCAACTGACAAAGCAATTCAACGATATAGCTGCTGTAAAATCCCTCTCCCTTGCCATACGGCCTGGGGAATTGTTCACATTGCTCGGGGTTAACGGCGCCGGCAAATCCACCCTGATCCGAATGCTTTCCTGCCTGACAGCCCCCACTTCCGGAGATGCGTTCCTGATGGGACACAGCATTCTGCATGATCCCCAGAAAGTAAAAAATGTGATCGCCGTATCGCCCCAGGAAACCGCTCTGGCAAAAGGGCTGACCGTTCGGGAAAACCTGATGCTTATCTGCGGTGCCCACGGCTTTTCCAAAGGGGAAAGCCTGAAAAAAACCACCGCCATGATGGAAAAAATGAATCTGACTGCCCTGGCAAATAAAAAAACCGAAAAGCTATCCGGCGGTTGGCAAAGAAGGCTTTCCATCGCCATGGCCCTGATCTCCGATCCAAAAATTCTCTTTCTGGATGAGCCTACATTGGGGCTGGATGTGCTGGCCCGGCGGGAATTATGGGATCTGATCCTCTCCCTGAAGGGGCAGATAACCGTTCTGCTCACCACCCACTATATGGAGGAGGCCCAGACCCTCTCCGACCGCATTGCCATCCTGCAGGAGGGCAGCATCCTGCTCACCGATACCCCGGCAGCCATCCTGGAAAAAACGTGCACAGAGCGCCTGGAGGATGCCTTTATCCGCATCGTAAGGGGGGATATGCAGTGAAAATGCTGGCCATTGCCCGGAAAAATATGTTGGAATTGCTTCGTGATCCCATTACGATCTTCTTTGGCTTGGGGTTTCCCCTGATCCTGCTTTTGCTGCTCAGTGCCATCCAGGCCAACATTCCCGTCCCTCTCTTTGAGATTGCCAATCTCACCCCCGGTATCGCCGTATTTGGCCTTTCCTTCCTGGCTCTTTTTTCCGCCCTTACCCTTTCCCGGGATCGGTGCAGCGCCCTGCTGCAGCGGCTGTATACCGCACCCCTGAAGCCTGTGGATTTTATTCTGGGCTATGCCCTGCCCTTTCTCCCCCTGGCCCTGGGGCAAAGCGTCATCTGCTATGGCGCGGCAGCTGTTCTGGGGCTTCCATGGGATGGGTTTACCTTGATTGCCATCCTTTCTTCCCTTGTGCCGGCGCTATTGTTCATCGGACTGGGCCTGCTATGCGGCAGCTGCCTCCAGGATAAACAGGTGGGCGGCATTTGCGGCGCACTGCTCACCAACCTATGTGCCTGGCTCAGCGGCGCTTGGTTTGATCTTGCTTTGGTGGGCGGCGCATTTGAAAAAATCGCCCATTGCTTGCCCTTCTACCACGGGGTGCAGATGGAAAAGATGCTGCTTCAGGGCAATCCAGCCGCCGCGCTACCCCATCTGATGATCACTTTGGCATATGCGCTGGGCATTTTAATCATCGCCGTTTGTCTGTTTCTGCGGCAAATGAAGCGGCATTAATCAATAAGAGGAGGGCCAAACGCCCTCCTCTTTGCATTGAGACATTTTAATACTTGAGGAAGTAGGTGCTCACATAGCCCTCCTGGCCGTTCAGGATCACCTTGCTCCAGTTTTCGCCCATTTCAATGACGGTCACCTGAGTGCCCACAGGCACGGTCTTGAGGATCTTGGTCTTCATTCCGGGATAAAGGCGGAAATTGACCACGCTGCCGCCGTTGATAT
>SVGR01000005.1 GCA_015056265.1 Clostridiales bacterium | reverse complement strand
GTAGGCCCCTCACGGCATGCCCCCCACGGGCGGCCTCGGCTTCGGCCTCGACCGCTTCGTCATGCTGCTGACCAATTCCGATTCTATCCGCGACGTGCTGCTGTTCCCCACGATAAATTCTTCAGGAAAGCGCATTATGCACGCATGAATACCCTCTCGTTCTTTACTCCCTTTGCATAAAACGAATCCTTGTTCCGGCATCGTTGCGATGATTACTGCTTTATTGTGCTTTCCACCCACATACTGTAATCGGGAGAAGAATCCACAGCCGTTCTGAACAATAGACGGCCAGACTTGTCATAACCGGAATAGACAGTTTCGGTATAGAACCAGATACTGCTGATTGCAAGGGGAGGGTTTTCATAAATACCGGTATTGTTCTCAGAAACGATCAGGTAAAAATCGCCGTAATCGATGAAGGCCGTGGGCGTGCCTGAATTAAAAAAACGGAAAATGGTGTTCGTTCGGTAAATGGGCTTTCCGTCTTTTTCCCCCAGCCGGATATCAAAATAATCCCTGCCGGATTTCATTTCCTTTCCGGTAATTTCCAGATCATCATTGATGCAGAACATCCAATCAACCATATAGCCTTTTGAATTGGAGCCGGCGAAATCCCCATCGTCCGATTGGGACCGGATGGAAAGGAGGAAACCATCATCCGTGCTTTCAGCTGCTATCAGATCGTCATAGTCCGTGCCGGCAATGCATTTGGTATTCAATACCGTCCCTTTCTCATCCAGTACGGTCATATAAATATCTGTACAGGAATGGACGCCCAACTTTTTGGTCTCCGGTGTTTGAATATCA
This sequence comes from Clostridiales bacterium, assembly GCA_015056265.1. Lineage (GTDB taxonomy): Bacteria > Bacillota > Clostridia > Christensenellales > Aristaeellaceae > RUG563. The sequence continues at coordinate 46,014 of SVGR01000005.1, read as the reverse complement.
CCAAAGAAATAGAATTTTCCGTTCTTCTCAAAGCAGTAATCCAGCGCGCTGCCTTCCAGAGAAACCAAGGCGGTATCAAATTGCACATTTCCAATGGGATCACATTTTATAATGCGGGAAGCAAAACCGTCTTCACTAGCCCAGGCCCCCTTTTCGGATTCATAATAATCGCTGAATCCCAGCCCAAACAGAAAACCGCCGTCTTCCGTGGCCGTGAGGGCTTTGGCAAAATAGTTCCGGCTATAACGATAGGTATATTGGGCCAGTTCCTGGCCCTGTATATCCATCATGCGGACACACTGCATAGGGGTTTCGTCTTCCGCAACAAAATTTTCCACCTTCAAAACCCGTGTGCCAAAGGCAGTGATATCGCGAAATTTGTTGTTTTCAATAATATCCGTGAGTACTTCCGGCACCTGGCCCACATGATCGACAGGCTTCAGATCATTCTCAGGTATTGCCTGTGCGGAAGCCGAGAAACCCGGCAGAAAAATGATGACCAAAACAAGCAGCATGTCCAGGGCAGCAATTCGCTTTTTCATTGATATGTTCTCCTTTTTCCGGATTGGTCAGAAAAAGTGTTTTTGTCATTTCCATGATAGTATATTCCGGATGGGAAAACAACAAATGGGCTGTAACGAAAATGTAAACATTTTTTGAATGGAATAGCAATAAAAAAGGCCTCTTTTGAAACAGCTTCTGCCAGATTTCATCGTATTACAGCACCAGGGAAGGGGCGGTATACACCCGGGCAGCCATTTCGCTGTCCATCATGTACAGGCTCTTGGGATCATGGCCGTACAGTTCATATTTCTTGACCAGGCCGTCTGCGTTCTTTTCCTCTTCGCCCTGTTCCTTCACAAACCAATCCAGGAACTGCATGGTTCGGAAATCCCGGACAGTATAGGCCGCCTCGTAAATGGCATGGATCAGGCTGGTAACATACCGTTCATGCTTCAGGCCTTCCTCCAGCACCGTTTTATTATCGGAAAGCGCCACCGCAGGCTTGGCAATCGCTTCCAGTTCCACCTTTTCTCCGTTGTTTTGCAGATACTGTATAAACAGCATGGCGTGATCTCTTTCTTCCTGGGCCTGAATTTTATACCAGTTGCCAAATCCATTCAATTCCTGATCGTAATAATAGTTGGAAAAATCCAGATAGAGATATGCAGAGTAGAATTCCTTGTTCACCTGCTGATTCAGCAGTTCCACCACTTTCTTGTCCAGCATTCTTTTCATCCTCCATTACATAAATTGCCTTGCATCACAATCATACCATATTTCCGATTTGGATGCACGCATTTTTTCATTCTTTATTCCTGGCGCTGTAATTTATCCAGCAATGCAGAAAACTGAAGCATCTCCAATGGAGAAAACTGATGAAACAATTGTTCCTGGGTGATCTGTTCTCTGCGCAGCGCTTTCTTTGCCAAACAGCTGACGGAAAGAAACTTCCATGCCAGGCTATCCTTTTCAACATACTTCTCCCATTTATACTGATGCTTTTTCATATCACACGAACCAGCCTTGGCTCCCGCCGGCTGCTTCATGGCATCCTGCCTTTTCTTTTCAATTTTTGCTGCATATTCCCGTCCGTATTTGCAGCGGGGCTGATTCAGACTGCAATGTTTCCCGCAACCCGGGCAATGTCCACAGGAATCCTGCTTCACGGTTCATTCCTCCCAATATGCCACGGTTTATCCATGGCTGTTCATATTGATTGTACCCGTATTTGATTGCTTTGAAGTGCCGATTCCCCAACTATTCAAATTTTGTTTTATCAAAAACGTTTCGAATCCTTGACCGCATTTGTCAAACCATGTACACTGTTATTATCCCATCATCTTCAGCGGATGACAGTTCATATTACGCGGAGGTATTTTGATCATGAATTACAGACGGCTTGGAAAAACCGGCCTGATGGTTTCGGAAATCGGTTTAGGAGGAGAATGGCTGGAGCGTCACACCCCGGAAGAATGCAAGGAGATCATCGCCCATTGTGAAGCGCAGGGCATCAATATCCTGGATTGCTGGATGTCCGAACCCAATGTGCGTTCCAATATCGGCGCAGCCATCCAGGGACGTAGGGAAAAATGGTATATCCAGGGGCATATCGGATCCACCTGGCAAAATAGCCAGTATGTACGCAGCCGCAATCTGGAGGCCGCCAAGACTGCATTTCAGGATATGCTGGATCGTTTTCAGACCAATTATATCGACCTGGGTATGATTCATTATGTGGATGATCCAGATGACTGGAACACCATCATCAATGGCGAATTTCTTTCCTATGTGCAGGATTTAAAGGCACAGGGCCGCATCCGCCATATTGGAATGAGCACCCATAATCCCTCCATTGCCAAAGCAGCCGTGGAAAGCGGGATCATTGAAATGATACTATTCAGCATCAATCCGGCCTTTGATATGCTGCCGGTAAACGGCAATCCGGAGGTATATTTCAGCAATGATTTTTCCACCGCTGTGGACGGAGTCTCGCCTGAGCGAGTGGAGCTTTATCAATTATGTGAACAGCACGATGTAGGCATTACAGTTATGAAGGGCTATGCAGGCGGCCGGCTTTTCGACGCCCAGCGTTCTCCTTTCGGCGTGGCACTGACCCCCGTGCAATGCCTGCATTACTGCCTAACCCGCCCGGCTGTCTGCTCGGTAATGGTGGGCTTTGATAATACAGCACAGATTGATGAAGCCGTGTCCTATGAAACCGCATCTCCCCAGCAGCGGGATTATGCCTCCATTCTGGCTGGTGCTCCCCGGCATGCCTATTCCGGGCAATGTACCTATTGCGGCCACTGCAAGCCCTGTCCCATGGATATCGATATCGCCATGGTCAATAAGCTGTATGATCTGGCCCTGATGCAGCCCGCCCCGCCCGCCTCTCTCCGAGATCATTACCATCAACTGAAAACCACCGGCGCCGACTGCATCGGCTGCAAGCAATGCGAAACACGCTGCCCCTTCGGAGTAAAAATTACTGAACGCATGAGGGCCGCCGCTGCGCTGTTTTCTGCAAATACCAAAGAATAAATGTCCATTTCTATATTTCCGGCAAAAAAATCACCTGTAAGCCGAAGCTGCTCTTTTTAACCTCGATATGAATGGGATGTTCTTCCGCCCAAATCGGATCATTATCAGCCATGACTTTCCATTTAGAATAAAACGCAATCATCTGAAGGTTAATCGCTTCTTCCGCTTCTCTCCGCGCTGCGATTGCCTCTTCAAGGGTCGAATACGTCCCCAGCCAATACTGTTTATGCTGAAACACAATCTTCGCTTTATGTTTTCCCTTGATTAAGTAGACGCCCTTTACGCCTGTCGTGCTGTTTGCCGGCACCTTTTTGCTGCACAAATGATCAATGGATGTACCGACAACACGTGTCAGAAGCTCGCCAAGTATTTGATCGTGCTCTCTTTTCTGACAGCCGCAGCTTTTGATATCGCTGTAAGCCAGATTATTATAAAAGCGTTTTTTTATTAACGTCTGCAGTAGGAGGCAAATTATCCAAGGTAAATGGTGAGTTTTTTTGCAAATAAATCCTTTTGAGTCTGAAATATACCAGTAGGAATCGGTATTCCTTCGGCTCAATGGCGCCGTCTCATTTCCGGCGGTTTTTCATCAAACACATCATTTTTTAAAGCAAAGTAACAAATTCGAAGACCATCAGAAGCCATGATTTTTTCAAGTGATAAAATCATTCTGATGCTTATTTGCACCCAACAGCAAAATGAAAGCCCTGGTGTCCAAATGATTACTCCTGAGCATAGAAAAAATACACCCAGCCAGCGTAGGTAGGTGCATTTCATATGGGCTTGATTTTTGTTTTTTCCAGTACAGTTCCCGGCAACGGGGAAAGAACGCCTCTAATACAGCATATTCCCGGGCGCATTAGCTGTTTTGCGTTAGTATTATCCAAGAACATAAAAAAGGACTGAAACCTTGTATCAAAGCTTCAGTCCTTTTATGGGAAACGACTCAAAAACTAATACAATTCCCGGCTATCGTTTTGCAATAACCCTTTCGTTTTGGAATGAACGCAAAATCACTTCTTAGGATAATACTGTACTTATGTTTCACCGCTGGAGTAGCAAAGCACAGGAATTTTACCCGCTTGATATCAATGCTGCTGTAGTGTACCTTCAATTAAACGCTGCAGCCGGAATATGAATTCATGTCGCGACAGAACGGTTTCAGAAGGGTTGCTCAGTCCCATCCGATGATCAATCCTTTTGCCGCGCAATGCAAGCAGATCATTGCGAAAGCTTTCGTCCTGTTCATAGACGGAAAGATAAAGCCGATCCAAAAGATACTGATACTCCTGACTACGGCGGGGAAAAGCTTGTCCTTTCCAATATAGCATCTGCTTTTCTTTCCATTCATACTGGCTACCGGCTCGTTTTGCCCAACCACCGCTTAAGGCACAAATCTCTTCCTGTTTACCAGAATCGGGGCATTTGAAGCTTTGAAGTACACCCTCGATCGAACCACATTGAATTCCATCAAAGATAAAATGGCGTTCGGTGTAATTGCTCAATCTGCCAGCTACATCAGGGGCACGGCTTCGAATATCAATTGCGTTTCTGTCAATGGTATGCTCTTCAATGAAAGTGATTGTTTCTGTATCCAATGCTAGGCAATTCAGGAATGCGTCTTTTTCAATTTGAACATCAGAATTTTCAAAGAAAACATGCCTGAGCGCTGTGCAACCGCTAAATGCACCGGTTTTAATTTGTTGAATCCCTTGCGGAATGGAGATCTCCTCCAGAGAAGCACACCCTCCGAAGGTTTGACTTTCCAGATTCCTGCGCAGACCTTTAGAAAGCCGAACGATGGACAAACGAATACACCCTTGAAATGCATTTGAATGAATAGATGCTACAGTATCAGGAAAACAAACCTTTTTCAGATTGATACAATTCCGGAAGCATCCTCGGCCAAAACGTTTTAATCCATCTTGAAAGGTAATATCCGTAAGGGCGGTACAGTCCTCAAAAGAGGCATCACCGATTGTTTTGACCGAGGCGGGAAAAACAAGCATTGTCAGACGATCATGATTTGCAAAGGCCTTAGCTCCGATAGTAGAAACTGTTGCTGGGATATTGACCTGTTCAGTTTTCAGGTCTTTACATGCAATCAGCCTGCTGTCTTCAATCAAAAACACCGTTATTCCTCCTTTGAGCCAAATGGCGAAGCATTGCGGCTATATAATGAAAATACACCGCTTAATACTATGCGAATGTCACAAGTAAAGTAAGCACTTAAACATGGCGAAGTTGAGTCATGACAGAATACATGACTTATTATACTAAAAACTATCAAATTATGCAATCTAGCGAAAGTTTTGCAAAGTTAAAAAAACTGTTTCTCGTTATTCAGCGTATTGCACCCAATAACAAAACGAAAGGGCTATTCGCAAAACGAAAGCCCTAATGTCAAAACGAAAGCCTTAGCAATCGTTTTGTTATGCACCCACGAGGAAAGTGGGTGCATTTTCTTTATGTGGTTTTCAGAGAATTTTTATCCCGACGATGCCGGCGAATGGAAGAAGCGGGAAATATGCATATTCCGGGGGTGCATTTGCCGTTTTGCATTAGGCATCTTCAAGAACATAAAGAAAAGGACTGAAACCTTGTATCAAAGCTTCAGTCCTTTTATGGCGGAGACGGTGGGATTCGAACCCACGTGCCGGAGTTACCGGCAAACTGATTTCGAGTCAGCCCCGTTATGACCGCTTCGATACGTCTCCATGCCTGATCCGCCGTTCGGCCCCGGAAGGCCGGCGGCTCGTTTAAGTATAGCCAAGGACAGGAAAAAAGTCAACCCCCATTTCCCGCACTGCCGGACAGGCAAATGAGAAATGGGGGTTTTTTTCTTCACTGCATCATGGTCAGGGCGTTTTCCTCCACCCATACCCGGCGGCGTTTCCCATTCTCTCCCACAAAATCAAACTGGGCATAGCCGTCTTCTCTGGCCCATACGGTGCCCTTTGTACCGGCAGGAATGGAACCGCTCAGGGATGCATATCCGCTCCCGGGACCGCAGAAAGCCTTCACACTATACAAGGTTCGCGCCTCACCCTGAGCCTGTTCCACCGGCAGGCGGGTGGTATCGCCATCGATGCGCTGCTGACCGGTATATGCCCTGCGCAGCGTTCCCCGGTCGGAAAATTCCGCCTGCACCCACCAGATTTCACTGCGCGAATCATATGCCCGGGAAAGCAGGGTAACGGCGTCCCCTTTCTGGAGGAAGGTGCCGTATTCGTCATAGCCGGTGCCCGGACCGGAGCGGGTGGCCAGGGGCCGGTTCAGGGTATAGCCGGAAGAGGGAGACGTGGAGTAGGGCGGCTGGGTGATCCCCGGCTGGAAGGCCGATGCCCTGCCGGTCACCATCACATCAGAAATACCGATGTAATTGCTCAATCCCTGCCCTGCATACCAATCCTCCACCAGCACGTCAATCCGGCTGACCCCCTCCAGGGGAGCGGGCAGCGCCAAACGCTGATAGCCATTCTCCCAGCTATTATTCCGGCTGTAGAGATCATAGGCATCCTCCATCAGATACCTGTAGAGGCCCACGCCCCCGGCATGATAAACCGTCAATCGCACCAGGGACGGCCGGGCATAATAGCGGTAGCTATCCTCATTGATGCATACGCCGCTGCGCATCCACAGTCCGTCCACCCGATGGCTTCCCTGCAGCCAAAGGGAAAAATCCACCCCCATCTGCTGGGCGGCGGCATCATTTTCTCCCGCCTGACGGCACCAGAACGTCCAGCTTTGCTGATCGGCAAGGGAGGCGGCATTGGCATTTTCACAATAGGTATCTGCCCGCAAAAGGGGCAGCACTTCCCCGGCCGGAGTATCCGGCGTCTGCAAAAGAGCAGCCCCCAGGGCGGAAAGGGGCAGGCAGGCAAGCAGGAAACAAACGGCAATAAACCGGCGGCATTTCTTCATGGCACTCATCCTCTCTCATGATCTGCCATAAAAACGTAAGCAGACTGCATTTTCTTCCCGATTACTGAAAGAAATGGCATGTTAAGCAAAAAGCCGCTCCCGCCAGAGCGGCGGAAACGGCATTGATTCATCGAAGCAATTGTGGATTCTTTTCAAGCATCCGGATCAGGGGCACCCCCAGCAGGAAGCAGGCCGCGGCTTCTCCCGCCGCAACGGTTAGGATATTGAGGATCCAGCTGCCCCCGTACATCCAATACAGCATAGGCCCAATGATCAGCCCATTGCACAGTACCGGCATCAGCGCCGCCAAAAAAATGTTTTTCCGCAGGCGATAGCTGAGCAGCGCAGCAATCAGGGTAGCCAGGGTACCAAATACCCAATCCTGCCAGGCAGAGCACAGCAGATTGGCAATAAAGCACCCCACCGCCAGCCCGGGCACAGCAGCCGGGGTCAGCAAGGGCAAGAGGGTCATCGCTTCAGCAACACGGATCTGCACCGCGCCAAAGCTGATGGCCTGCAGCAGAATTGTCAGTCCAGCATACAGCGCTGCGATAATTCCGCTGAGACACAGGTTCTTGACAGTGAAAAATTTTTTCATGCCAATATTCTCCTTTCAGCCGAAAAACAGTCGGCCACGCACAAATATACCATAAATCCGTCCGCATGGCAATGCGTTTTTGAGGGCATACTATGGCTTGGACGCATGCAGGCGTACTTTCGCCTCCGGCAGCGCCGGGCAGCGGGCCGGCCTCAGGGAGGCAGGCGGCAGACCCGGAAACCGCGGAGGTAGAAAAAGCATCCCTGCAGGACGGATGAATTGCGCAATCATCCGCCAGAGCGTCCCAAAATGGAAAGGAGCGATGGGCAATGTCTGAAAGAAAGCATCAGTGCATCCACTGCAGCGTGGAATCCTGCCGTCACCTGAAGAAGGAGCAGGGGATCTGCTCTCTGGAGAGCATCCAAGTGGCCCCCACCCCCATGGCCTACTCCGGCGATCCCGCCGACGAGAGCATGTGCCAGAGCTATCACAGCAAATGAGCCGTTGGAAAAAGGATCCGGCCCTGCAAAATCCTTCCCGGGATCCCGTTTTTGATGTGCAGCAGGCAGCCAGCGCCACAGAATGCACCGGTCTGATGCCTGCCCAGGTGGAGAATGCAGATCAGGGAGAAAATCTGGCCCGGCTGCAGGCTATCCACCGCATTCGCCGGGAGGAAAAGGACGAAACTGAATCCCGCCGGCAATCATAAATCATCGCCGGAAAGGATACGGGAAACGGCAGCAGTCCCAATCTACGCCATCCATAAAGGGGAAATCGTTTTTCCCCCGGCATACCGATTGCGGCAAGCCCGCCCTTGCCCGGCGCCCTACAGCCGAAAAAAACAGGCTTCCCTGTGCTGCTTTTGCAGCATCGGGAGGCCTGTTTGCAATGAATTGGATATTACCGACAATATGGACAGCGGCCAGTACCTTTGCAGGTGCCGCAATCCCCTGTACCCCGGCATGCAGTGCATTCCATTCGGGAACCCCCGTAATAGATGGTGCCGTTCACGCAGGGATGAGAGGCGCCGTAAACGAACTGGCATTCCTTTCTGCCATGGCATTCAGGGCATTTTCCGGTATCGCTGCAGCGATAGCAATCGTATCCCCAGCCTCCGGATCCGCCGCCGGAATAGTAATCCCGGCTCTGGCTGCCGCCGGAATAGGAGCTTTCCTGGGCAGGGGGCTGATCGGTCAGGATCAAAATGATACCCACCACAATGATTGCCAGCAGAATCAGCAGCTGTTTCTGGTCCAGTTTTCCTTTCATGGCCCAGCGCCTCCCTTATTATTTTACCACGATGTTTAAGAGCCTGCCGGGAACGAAGATCACCTTTACGATCTGCTTATCGCCCACGATGGCCTGCACCTGGGGCAGCTTGGGCAGCTCTTCCTGGGCGGATTCCCGGGTGGTAGCGGTGGGGATCATCAGCTTGCCCCGCACCTTGCCATTCACCTGTACGGCGATTTCCACTTCATCCCGCACCAGGTATTTTTCATCATACTGGGGCCAGGACTGGGTGTACACCGGTGCGCCGAAGCCCTGGGCCTCCCAGATTTCTTCGCAGATATGGGGGGAAACGGGGCTGAGCAGCAGCAGCAGCGCCTTGTATTCGCCCACCGTCACGCTGCCCTTCTGATAGAATTCATTCACCAGGCTCATCATCTGGGCAATAGCGGTATTGAACTTCATCTGTTCGATGTCCTCAGACACCTTCTTGATGGTCTGATGGACGGATACCTTCAGATCATCACTGAAAGCGTCTTCGCAATCGCCCTTCACCAGCATTTCCTGCAGCCGCCATACCCGATCCAGGAACTTGCGGCAGCCACGGGCGCCATTGGTGCTCCACGGAATGGCCTGATCGAAAGCGCCCATGAACATTTCATACATCCGGAATGCGTCGGCGCCGATTTCAGCGATGATTTCGTCGGGGTTTTCCACATTGCCCCGGCTCTTGCTCATCTTTTCGCCGTCAGCCCCCAGGATCATGCCCTGAGCTGTGCGCTTCATGTAGGGTTCGGGGCAGCCCACTTCGCCGATATCATAGAGGAACTGATGCCAGAAGCGGGAATAGAGCAGATGGCGGGTGACGTGTTCCATGCCGCCGTTGTACCAGTCCACGGGCATCCAGTAATCCAGTGCTTCCCTGGAAGCGAAGGCTTCGGTATTGTGGGGATCGCAATAGCGCAGGAAATACCAGGAAGAGCCGGCCCACTGGGGCATGGTATCCGTTTCCCGCTGGGCGGCGGCGCCGCACTTGGGGCAGGTGCAGTTCACAAAGGAATCAATGTGAGCCAGGGGGGATTTGCCGTCGGTGCCGGGCTTGAAATCATCCACATCCGGCAACCGCAGGGGCAGTTCTTCATAGGGCACAGCCACCACGCCGCAGTGGGGGCAATGGATCAGCGGGATAGGCTCGCCCCAGTAGCGCTGGCGGTTGAAGGCCCAATCCTTCATCTTATACTGTACGCCGGCCTTGCCGATGCCCATTTTTTCGATTTCTTCCAGCACCCGGGCGATGGAATCCTTTTTATTGGTGTAGCCGTTGAGGAAATCGGAATTGACCATTTCGCCGTCGCCGGTATAGGCTTCCTTTGCGATATCGCCGCCCTTGATGACCTCTACGATATCAATGCCGAATTTCTTTGCAAATTCCCAGTCCCGCTGGTCGTGGGCGGGCACGGCCATGATGGCGCCGGTGCCGTAGCCCATCATGACGTAGTCAGACAGGAAAATGGGCACGTTTTTGCCGGTGAGGGGATTGACGGCGGAGATGCCTTCGATTTTCAAGCCGGTCTTATCCTTGGTCAGCTGGGTGCGTTCAAATTCGGTCTTTTTGGCGCATTCCTCCCGGTAGGCCAGGATGGCGTCCATGTTTTCAATCTTATCGGCATACTTGTCGATGAGGGGATGCTCGGGAGCCATGACCATGAAGGTAACGCCAAAGAGGGTATCGGGGCGGGTGGTATAGATTTCCACCTTTTCATCCGCGCCGTTCAGCTGGAAATTGACAAAAGCGCCGGTGGATTTGCCGATCCAGTTCACCTGCTGCTGTTTGATGTTTTCGGGGTATTCCACCATCTCCAGGCCCTGGAGCAGCTTATCGGCATACTTGGTAATACGCAAATACCATACGTCCTTGGGCAGCTGCACCACGTCACCGTGGCAGATATCGCATTTACCGCCCTGGCTGTCTTCATTGGAGAGCACCACCTTGCAGGTAGGGCAGTAGTTGACCAGCGTCTTGTCCCGGAACACCATGCCGTGCTCAAAGAGCTTCAGGAAAATCCACTGGGTCCACTTGTAGTAGTTGGGATCGGTGGTATCCACTTCCCGGCTGTAATCGAAGGAGAAGCCGATCTTCTTGAGCTGCTCCCGGAAATGATCCACATTCTTCTTGGTGACCACGGCGGGATGCACGTTGTTCTTGATGGCGTAGTTTTCGGTGGGCAGGCCGAAGGCATCCCAGCCGATGGGGAAGAGCACATTATACCCCTGCATGCGGCGCTTGCGGGAAATGATGTCCATAGCGGTGTTGGAGCGGGGATGGCCTACGTGGAGCCCCGCGCCGGAGGGATAGGGAAATTCGATCAGGGCGAAAAACTTGGGCTTGCTATGATCGTCGGAAGCGGCAAATGCCTGCTTTTCTTCCCAGATTTTCTGCCATTTGGCTTCTACTTCAGCGGGAACATAGGGCTTGAATTCCATGGGGGATTCCTCCTTTATGATGTGTCGTCGCAGAAACAAAAAAACTTCGCCCCTGCCAAAACGCAAAGACGAAGCGTGAACTTCGCGGTACCACTCTGCTTGCCCGTTATCCGGGCCACTCTTGCGCGTAACGTGCGCCAATCGCCGTTTTCACGGTATCGCTCCCGGGCGAGCGGCCATCCTTTTCCGTCCGCGCTTGCACCATCCGCACGGCTCTCTGCATCGGAAAAATGAACGGCGTTCCCATTCATCGCGATGGAAAAAATTATACCACGTCCCGCCCCGATTGTAAAGCAGCGAAATAGAAAATTCCTCCCCATTTTCCCGGAAACCCGTATCCATCTGCCGGAAAATATGATACAATGGCAGCAACGAACAAAGAAAGGAAAATAATTATGAAAAAAACACTTATATGACGGCTGCTTCTGTATTTTGACAGAGCCGCCCTCCCTACCCAAGACACCGTAAAAATATAATCCGGCGAAGCCTCTCACGACATTTTTCCCTTCCTGCCAGATGGAAGATGAATCTGACCGACAATGTGGACGCCGGCCATACCCGGGATGAAAAATCATTCGCTGTAGTTTTTTGGCGCACCCTGGAATTGGTTCCGCAGTCGGTGCAAATGCTGATGAAAGCAGAAGCGCCCCAGCCGTATTTGACAGCGCTGATGCTTGTGAAATAATTTCCCGTCATTTTTCTCCCTGGATATCCTTTATACAGCACTGCGCAGCCAGGGCGCCCCCGGGGGGACCGGCTGCAATTTAATCTCCTGATCCCTGCTTTTCATTTTTCTGCAGGTGTGATACAATTACAATAAAGAAAAAACCAAGGAGGATATATCATTATGGCTCAGGAACTGAAAAACCGCAATGAAATGGATCCCCGCTGGCAATGGCGCCTGGATCATATTTTTGAAACGGAAGCTGCCTTTGAGGCCGCTATGGAAGAAGCCAAGGCCGATATCGAAAAAATGAAAACCTGGCAGGGCAGAGTGGCTGAAAATCCCCGGCAGGCTATCCGGGATTCCTACGCCGGTTCCCTGAAAATTGAAAAGCTGATGGCCTATGCCAGCATGCACAAGGATGAAGACAGCTCCGATCCCGTGCGCCAAGCCCGCTCCGCCAAGGTGCAGTCCCTGATCGTGGCGGCCTCCTCTGCCTCCGCTTTCCTGGATCCGGAGCTTTTGGCTCTGCCGGAAGAAACCCTGCAGGAAATGATGCAGGATCCCGATTTTGCCGATTACAGCGAAATGCTGCGGGGCCTGATCCGGCAAAAGCCCCATACCCTGCCTGCTGAGCAGGAAGCGCTGCTCGCCGCCGCCGGGGAAGTATTCCGCGCCCCCAATGAAATCTTTGGGATGTTCAATAATGTGGATGTTCCCATGCCGGAGGTCACCCAGGAAGACGGCAGCAAGCGCCGCCTGACCCATGGCAATTACGGCCCCCTCATCCGCAGCAAAAACAGGGATATCCGCAAGGAAGCCTTTGAAGCCATGATGAGCGCTTACAAAAATTTTTCCGCTACGCTTACCGCCATCTATTCCGCTTCCGTTAAGGCCGATTGCTTCCGGGCCAAGGTGCGGCATTATGATTCCGCCCGTCAGGCATCCCTCTCCCCTCATGAGATTCCCGAATCCGTATACGATAATCTGCTGGCGGAAGTGGATAACGCCCTGCCCGCCCTGAAGGAATACATGGAAATCAGAAAACAGCAGCTGGGCGTGGATGAACTGCATCTTTATGACCTGTATGTGCCCATGATCGGGGACTACGATATGAAGATGAGCTTCCCCGAAGCTTTCCAGCTGGTCTGCGAAGGGCTGCAGCCCCTGGGCCAGGAATACATCGACAAGCTGAAGGAAGGCTTTGAGGGCGGCTGGATCGATGTATACGAAAACAAGGCCAAGCGTTCCGGCGCCTATTCCTGGGGCTGCTATGGGGTGCATCCTTTCGTGCTGCTCAATCACACTGATGATCTGGGCGGCGCCATGACGCTGGCCCATGAGCTGGGCCATGCCATGCATTCCTATCACAGCGATAAGGAACAGTGCTACGCCAAGGCGGGCTATTCCCTGTTTGTGGCGGAAGTGGCCTCCACCTGCAACGAAGTGCTGCTGATGCGGCATCTGATGGAAAAACATAAGGATGACAAGAAGGCCGCTGCGTTCCTGTGCAATCAGCTGCTGGAGGAATTCCGCACCACCGTCTTCCGCCAGACCATGTTTGCCGCCTTCGAAAAGGAAGCCCACGAAATGCACGAAAAAGGCGAGGCCCTCACCGCTCAGGCCCTCAGCCAGGCATACTACGCCCTCAATGAAAAGTATTACGGCGGCGGCTGCGTGGTGGATCAGCTGATCGACTGCGAATGGATGCGCATCCCCCATTTCTACCGCAATTTCTATGTCTATCAGTATGCCACCGGCTTCTCCGCCGCCGTGGCCATTGCCAACCGCATCCTGAAGGAAGGCGAGCCTGCCGTCCGGGATTATAAGAAATTCCTTTCCGCCGGCGGCTCCGTGCCCCCCATCGAAGCTTTGCGCTATGCCGGCGTGGATATGGAAAAGCCCGACGCCGTCCGCTCTGCCCTGTCCGTCTTCGCCGATACCGTAAAGCAAATGAAGGAACTGGTGAAATAAAATGCGCGTTTTATTCCTTGGCAATTCCTTTACCTACTTCCACGATCTGCCGGTGATGGCCGCCCGCCTCACCGGCTGGGATACGGATTCCGTTACCCGGGGCGGGGCATATCTGCATCAGTTTCTGGATCCCAAAGATGAGCTGAACGCCCGGATGGAAGCCGCCCTGGAAAAGGGCCCTTGGGATTATGTGGTGCTGCAGGAGCAAAGCTTCAATGCGGTGGGCAATCCTGAGGATTTTCTCAAAAGCGTAAAGGGCCTGTGCGAAAAGATCCGGGCCCAGGGCGCAGCGCCCGTGCTGTATTGCTCCTGGGCATATAAGGAAGGGGGCCCCTTCCTGCAGGAAGCCGGCCTTTCCTATCAGCAAATGATGGAAGGGCTGCTGGTCAGCTATACCCGGGCCGCCCAGGAAAATCAGGCGCTGATCGCCCCGGTGGGGCCTGCCTTCGCCCAGCTGCAGAAGGATTATCCCCTGTATGATCCGGATACGCTGCATCCCTCCCTTTACGGCAGTTTCCTGGCTGCCTGCGTGATCTGCCAAACCATTTCTCCGAAGGTTTCCTTTTCTTCCTGGATCCCGGAGGGAATGGAACAGGCAGCTGCAGATACATTTCAAAGAAAAGCAAAGGAGGATTAAGATATGCTGATTCGTCAGGCTGCCTTTGAAAACAACAAAAAAATGCTGAAGGGCAATCTTCATTGCCATACCACCCGCTCCGACGGCCAGGCCGATCCCGCCACCGATATCCGGCATTATGCCGCCGCCGGCTATGATTTTCTTTCCCTCACCGATCACAGATACTATAATTATGAAAACTATGCCCCCGAAACGGGCCTGCTGATCATTCCCGGTACCGAACTGGATGCGTTGATTCCCGACGCCGGCATCCATTGCGTTCATGTGGTTTCCGTGGGCCCCGAAAAGCAGGATGGCAACGGCTTTGATCAGGATCAGCGCTTCGATACCCTTCGGATTGAAGAGGCCGCCCAGGCCCAGCCCTTGATCGATACCATTTTGGAAAACAATAATCTGCCCATCTTCTGCCATCCGGAATGGAGCGGCAACACCTGTGAAGAAGTAAAGGCCCTCTCCGACTTTTCTCTGATGGAAATCTGGAACAGCGGCTGCGCCATCGAAAACGGGCTGGATACCAATGCCGCCTATTGGGACGAGCTGCTTTGCGCCGGCCGGAAGATTTACGGCGTTGCCACCGATGACAGCCACGGGGTGCCGAGCAACTGTCACGGCTATATCCGGGTCAATGCGGAAAAGAATGTTTCTTCCATCCTGGACGCCCTGAAAAGAGGCGCCTTCTATGCCTCCTGCGGGCCGGAAATCTATGATTTCTATGTGGAGGACGGCCGGGCCACGGTGATCTGCTCCCCCGCCTCCGCCATCCGCTTCCGGCATTTCCGCGTCCCCTATCACTGCCACCGGGGCAGCCATCTTACCGCCCTGCAGACCAATGTGCGGCCGGGCACCCGCTATATCCGGGCGGAAGTGGAAGACGCCCAGGGCCGCAAAGCCTGGACCAATCCCATCTTTCTGGACTAACTGAAAGGAGCGTCGATTCCCATGAATGATTGTCTCTTCTGCAAAATCATTGCCGGGCAGATTCCTTCCTCCAAGGTATATGAGGATGAATACTGCTATGCCTTCCGGGATATCGCCCCCCAGGCCCCTGTGCATATCCTGGTGGTTTCCAAGGAACACGTAACCGATATCGCAGACGCCGGGAAGCTGGATGATGGGGCCATCGCCGCCATTATCCGGGCCATTGGCCTGATTGCCACCCAGGAAAAGCTGGAAAATGGGTTCCGTGTAGTGTCCAATTGCGGCAAAGACGCCTGCCAGAGCGTGGGTCATTGGCATCTTCATATCCTGGCCGGAAAACAAATGGCCGATCAAATGGCCTAATTGGGAAAAACTTTTCCTGATCTCTGAGCAAAGTGTAAAAACATTTTGACAAGCCAAAAAACCTGTTGACGCACCCGCCGGAAAGCAGTATAATAGGGGCACGGTCGCCATCCGCTGTAGCACGGTGCAGGCCGTGGCAACGGTGTTGTTTCAGGCGAGATGTGCGAAGGGAGGGAAAACAAGTGTCTGAGGTTCATGTAAACAAAAACGAGTCTTTGGAAAGCGCTCTCAAGCGGTTTAAGCGTCAGTGCGCCCGTGCGGGCGTTATCGCCGAAGTCCGTAAGCGTGAGCACTACGAAAAGCCCAGTGTTCGCCGCAAGAAGAAGGCGGAAGCCGCTCGCAAGCGGAAGTATTGATCCGTCTGGCAAGGGTCGTCCGGGGTTCCCCGGGCGGCCCTTTTGCATGATTAACCGTATATGCCCATCAAGGAGGAACGCTTCATGAGCCTGACGATCCATGATCTGATGGAAATCCAAAAAGCCCTGCAGGAAAAATATCAGGGGATCTGGGAGGGGGATACCCCCGAAACGGCCAAGCATCATCTGCTCTATGCCGTGGAGGAAATCGGCGAGGTATCCGCCATCCTGAAAAAACGGGGAGCCCAGGCGGTAACGGCGGACGATGCACTGCGCGCCCGCTTCTGCGAAGAAATGGCGGATGTATTCATGTATCTCACCGATGTGCTTTTATGCTGCGGCGCCAGCGCCCAGGAATTTGAAGCAGCCTATCGCAAAAAGGCCAGCCGCAATCTGGAGCGGGATTTTGTTCAGGAGCACAGCCATTATCTGGATGCCCCGGAAAAGCCCTGAATCCCTGGGAAAAAGCCGTTTTTCCGCTTGACTTTTCTGCCAAAAAACCGTATGATAAGAGGCAGTTGCTGGGAAAGGGAGAGTATCCTGATCGCACGCCCACAGAGAGCCGCGGATGGTGGAAAGCGGCGGCGGGGCACGGGAGAACATGGCCCTGGAGCATGCGGAGGCAAGCACGTTCAGCCCCCGCCGGCAGGCCCCGATATCGGCTCAATGAAGGCGCGCCTGAACAGGTGCGTAAATCAGGGTGGTACCGCGTAAAGAAATTTGCGCCCCTGCAATATATGCTGTTGCAGGGGTTTTTTTATTAGGAAAATCATGGAGCAGCATGACATAATTCGGAATTCGGAATGCGGAATTCGGAATTATAGAATGATGATCCTTTGCCGTTGATTTTGCTGATTCCTTCGGCAAATAATCTGAGAAACGAATATTTCATCGACAATTAAATTCCGAATTCCGCATTCCGAATTCCGAATTTTGCGAAGGAGCGATTACTATGTGCAACCAGTGCGAAAAGAAAACCTACTACATCACCACCCCCATTTACTATCCCTCCGGCAATATGCACATCGGCCACACCTACACCACCGTGGCCGCCGACGCCATGACCCGCTTCAAGAAAATGACGGGCTATGACGCCTATTTCCTTACCGGCACCGATGAGCACGGCCAGAAGATCGAGCTGAAGGCCGCCGAGGCCGGCGTATCCCCCAAGGAATACGTGGATAAGATCGTGGCCAATACGAAGGATCTGTGGAAGCTGATGAACATCGAATACGATGATTTCATCCGTACCACTGATGAACGCCATGAAAAGGTGGTTCAAAAGATCTTCAAGCAGTTCTACGATCAGGGCGATATTTATAAGGCCTCCTACGAAGGCCAGTACTGCACCCCCTGTGAATCCTTCTGGACGGCTTCCCAGCTGGTGGAAAAGGACGGCGTGAAGGTGTGCCCCGATTGCGGCCGGCCCACCCAGCTGGTTACCGAAGAAAGCTATTTCTTCAAAATGAGCAAATATCAGGATTGGCTCATCGAATACATCGAATCCCATCCCGATTTCATCCAGCCCGCCAGCCGTGCCAATGAAATGATCAATAATTTCCTTAAGCCCGGCCTTCAGGATCTGTGCGTCAGCCGCACCAGCTTCAAATGGGGCGTGCAGGTGGATTTTGATCCCAAGCATGTGGTCTATGTATGGATTGACGCCCTGTCCAACTATATCACCGCCATGGGTTACGGAAGCGATGATGATTCCCTCATGCAGAAATACTGGCCCGCCAATGTGCATCTGGTGGGTAAGGAAATTGTGCGCTTCCATACCATTTACTGGCCCATCATGCTCCATGCCCTGGGGCTGGAGCTGCCCAAGCAGGTGTTCGCCCACGGCTGGCTGCTATTTGGCAATGATAAGATGAGCAAATCCAAGGGCAATGTGCAGTATCCCCAGCCCATCGTGGCCCGCTACGGCTGCGACGCCCTGCGCTATTATCTGCTGCGGGAAATGCCCTTTGGCTCCGACGGCAATTACACCAATGAGGCCTTCCTTACCCGCATGAACGCCGATCTGGCCAACGACCTTGGCAATCTGGTATCCCGGACTGTTGCCATGATCGAAAAATATTTTGACGGCGTCGTCCCCGCCTGGAAGCAGGACGCCTTTGACGAAAATCTGGATAAACCCCTCCACGATCACTGCGCCGCGCTGCCCGCGCTGGTGGAAGCCCAGATGGATAAGCTGCAGTACAGCCAGGCGCTGGCGGAAATCTGGAAGGTGATCGGCGAATGCAACAAGTATATCGATCTTACCCAGCCCTGGGTGCTGGGCAAGGATGAAGCAAAGAAGGATCGTCTGGGCAATGTGCTGCTTACCCTGGCGGAATGCGTGCGCTTTGTGGCCGTACTGATCTATCCCTTCATGCCCACCACTCCCGATCGCATCTTCCAGCAGCTGGGCGTTACCGATGACGCCCTCAAGACCTGGGAATCCCTTGCGGAATTTGGCAAGCTGCCCCAGGGCACCAAGGTGCAAAAGGGCGAGGCCCTCTTCCCCCGCATCGATATCAAGAAGGAGCTGGAGGCCTTGAACCCCGCCCCCAAGGAAGAAAAGAAGGAAGAAAAAGAAAAGGCCAAGCAGGATAAGAAAGCCGAAAAGAAGCAGGAGAAAAAGGAAAAGAAAGTGGAAATTCCTGAAGGCTGCATCGCATTCGGCGATTTTGAAAAGATCCAGCTCAGGGTGGCCAAAGTCTGCGCCTGCGAAAAGGTGGAAAAGAGCGATAAGCTGCTGAAATTCGATCTGGATATCGGCACTGAGCACCGCACCGTGCTTTCCGGCATCGCCAAATTCCACACTCCCGAAGAGCTGCTGGGCAAGAATCTGATCTTGCTTGCCAATCTGGCGCCCCGGAAGATCATGGGCATCGAAAGCCAGGGCATGCTGCTTTCCGCCGTGAAGATTAACGAGGACGGCAGCGAAAGCCTGAAGGTGCTTCAGGCCGATCCCTCCATGCCCGCCGGCGCGGAAATCGGCTGATAAAACACAATAGAGCAAAAAAATAGGCTTTCCGGATATTCTCCGGAAAGCCTTTAAATTGTTGACAAATTCGACAATTTACCAGACCGCGCCAGGCCCTGCAAGTCAAGGCGGCAAGACTGCAAAAAAGGGGGGCTTACATAGCGGTAAGTGATCGCTTTTTGCAGCTTATGCCAACACAAAAAGCAAAAAACGGCCGCTCAGAAGAGATGGTGTAAAGGATCGCGTTATCCTTCTCTTTACATCACGCAAGAAACGAAACCGCAAGGTGGTCAAGGGTTGCGGTTTCTTGTATGGTTGTGATAGAATGAAAATGACAAACTTGAATTTGTAGGGATGATGGCAATGATTATTCTGATTACAGGTGCATCACACACAGGAAAGACTGCACTTGCCCAGCAACTGCTTGAAAAATATAAATATCCATACCTGTCAATAGACCATCTGAAAATGGGTTTAATTCGTAGCGGAAATGCAGAACTTACTCCTATGAGTGATGATAAGGATTTGACTGCATATTTATGGCCAATTGTCTGCGAAATGATTAAAACAGCCATTGAGAACAAGCAGAACCTTATTGTTGAGGGTTGCTATATTCCGTTCGATTGGCAGAAGGACTTCGACTCCGAATATCTTGAAAACATCAAATATTACTGTCTTGTAATGAGTGAGGAGTATATCAGAAACCACTTTGCCGACATAAAAAAATATGCAAATGTCATTGAAAAACGTTTAGATGATGAATGGTGCACAATGGAGAGTGTGTTGACAGATAATTCAGAAATATTAGCCCTCGCACAAAAGCATAGTGTGAATTATATACTCATTGAAGATAAGTACGAAATCAATATTGATTGAAAACGACAAATTCCAATTTGTCGGGCTGGGAAAATAACGCTTCCCCCTCATTGAGGAAGGGTGCAATTATACGCGCTGAACCAGTGCATTGCGTTTGTTGGGTCACATAAGCAAACGAGCATCCGTGTTTTTCAACGGATGCTCGTTTGTTCGTTGTTGGATAAATGGTTCCTTCAGGGCCCTCCTGCCCTAGGCAGCCGTTTTTGCGTTTGCTGGGTTTGCCAGCAGTCTGAAGTCTCTCCGGATATTTTTCGGAAAGCCTTCTTGGCATTACTCTGTCGCTTTCTTACCGGCGGGCTGTTTGCACCCCTTTATTCCCCGAACAGCTTTCCCGTTACAGCGCCCAGCCGATTTACGGTGAGGATGGCAAATCTGCCCTCCATGGCCGCGCCGGGATTGAGCAGCAGAATACCGTTGCGGTCCTCCATCTTCTGGCGGTGGGTATGGCCATAGAGGGCCGCCTGTGCCCCCTGCTGCAAGGCCAAGGCATACAGCTTTTCCGTATCCGTTTTCACATGCTGCAAATGCCCGTGGGTGATCACCAGCCGCGCCCCGGAAAAATCATACACGCCCAGGGTATCGCTGTGGAAATAATCGCAATTGCCCGCCACTTGATAAATGGGCGGCAGATGGGCGGCGTAATCCTTCAGATCATGATATCCGTCCCCCAGGTGGATCACCCCGTCCAGCGGTCCCTCCGCCTCTGCCCGCATCAGGATATTGCCAAGTTTCCCGGTATAGCCGTGGGAATCGCTGATCACCAGCAGCCGCATCACATTTCCTCCAGATGAGGCAGCATCAATTGCAGCGCCCGGGCACGGTGGCTTACCTGATTCTTTTCCTCCTCCGTCATTTCAGAGAAGGTCTGCCCGCTGGCATATTCAAAATAGGGATCGTAGCCAAAACCGCCCTCTCCCCGGGGCTCGTAAGTAATCAGGCCGGGGCATTCTCCCCGCACCACAGTGCATTCCCCATTGGGCAGGCACAGGGCCATGGCACAAACAAACTGGGCGGTTCGCTCCTCCTGGGGCACATCCCGCATATTCTCCATCAGAAGGGCATTATTGGCGGCGTCATTGCCGTGCACACCGGCATAGCGGGCGGAATGCACCCCCGGCGCGCCGTTCAGGGCGTCCACCGCCAAGCCGCTGTCGTCCGCCAGGGCACAGTAGCCGGTAGCCTTGGCCACGGCCAGGGCCTTGATCCTGGCATTTTCTTCAAAGGTATCGCCGTTTTCGTCAATTTCCCCGTTAAAACCCGCTTCCCGCATGGAAATGACGTTCAGCCCCTCATCCAGCATTTCGGAAATTTCCCGAATCTTGTGGGCATTGTTGCTGGCGATGACCAGGGTACGCCGGGGAGAGATGACCTGGGCCTTATCTCCCAAAGCCTCCCGCTGCAGCTGATGCAGTTCCTTGATTCCCTTTTCCCCCAGGGCCAGGATCTCCATCAGCTCCTGACGGGTAAAGGCGCGGCCTTCGCCGGTACCCTGCAGTTCAATGAAAGCGCCGGTTTCATCCATCACAAAATTCATATCCGTCTGGGCGGCGCTGTCCTCCACATAGCACAAATCCAGGGAGGGCACATCCTCTACAATGCCGGCGCTGACGGCGGCAATCTGATGCACGATGGGGGATTCCTTCAGTTTTCCGGCCTTGATCAGCTTATCCACTGCGCAGCACAGGGCCACAAACCCGCCGGTAATGGAGGCGGTGCGGGTGCCGCCATCGGCCTCCAGCACGTCGCAGTCAATGGTGATGGTGCGCTCCCCAAGGAACCGGCGGTCCACCGCCTGGCGCAGCGCCCGGCCAATCAACCGGCTGATTTCCACACTGCGGCCATCCTTCTTTACTCCATCCCGGGCCTTGCGGCGGCCGGTGGAGGCGGGCAGCATGGCATATTCCGCCGTCACCCAGCCCTGGCCCTTGCCCTTGAGGAAGGGGGGCACGCTTTCATCCACGGATGCGGTGCAGATCACCCTTGTTCCCCCGCAGCGGATCAGGCAGCTGCCATCGGCAGTGCCCACAAAGCCCACCTGCATTTCGCACGGTCTCAGTTCATTGGCATTTCGTCCATCCTGACGCATAATCTTATCTCCTTCTCAAATAATGATTGATCGTTTATTCTTCTTCCGGTTCCCGATGATATTTGGGGCCCAGGGCCGCATAGCGGCGGGCAATCCATTTGCAGATGCCATCCAGCCCGGGATATATCATCCGCTCAGAAATATTGATGTAATCCAGCTTATCCCGGATTTCCAGCTTCACAGAGGCGGGAATAATCATCCGGCGGAAGCACCCTTCCGTTCCCGGCAGAGAATCCAGGGGCACGATGGGATCGGAGCAGAGGGAAAAAAGGGCATATTGATTGGCAATACGGTTAACGGCGCTGGCCGGTTCAAAAAAGAGGGCGTAGGGCTGGGAGGAAATAGCGCTCAGGGCGTCGAATCCATCCCCGACCCGGTCCAGCATTTCCATGGTGAAGATATTGCCCCGCTCTTTCTGCAGCATGCCCGCAAGAAAGGGAGGCAGCTGCTTGTTCATCCGATCGATATGCACACACCAGATCACTCCATCCCGGTCATAGGCATCCTGATCCTCGGTGGCAAAATGGGCGGCAACCAGGGGGGAATAGGTCCAGTCCAGCAGGCGGGTGGGCAATCCGTACTGCTGAGCCATGGCCAACATCTGCCAGAAGGATGTGACCTGCTTCAGATCTGCATACCCATATTTGCGGAAGGACCGCAGCATCTGATGCTCCAGGCTCATATCGTGGGCGCACACCCGATTCAGGGAGGGAATCAGTCCCCACCGGCTGTCCGCCATACCCCGATAGACGCAATTATCCCGGTAGCGCATAATGGCCGGATCCCATACCCCATCGAAAATGGCCGACTGTAATTCATCCCAATTGTGAATAACCATATCCTTCATGGAAATACACTCCTTTCGGGAGGAAGAAAAATGGAAAAACGCAATTATCAGCGAGAAATGGAAGAAGAAATCAAAGCCCTGCAGGGCAGACGGCCCCGGCTTTTGCTGCACAGCTGCTGCGGTCCCTGCTCCAGCGCCGTGATTGAGCGGCTGGCGGCGCATTTTGATCTGACCATTTATTTTTATAACCCCAATATCGAGCCGGAGGAAGAATACGCTCATCGGCTCAGCGAGCAGATCCGGCTGCTGTCCCTGCTTCCGGCAGGGGCATCCCTGCTGCCCTGTCCCTACGATCACGAGGCGTTTCAGGCCTTTGCGGAGCGGATGGCCGACGCCCCGGAGGGGGGCGAACGATGCCTTTCCTGCTTTGCCCTGCGGCTGGATGAAACCGCCCGGGCAGCAAAATCCCATGGCTTTGAATACTTCACCACCACGCTATCCGTAAGCCCCCACAAAAATGCGGAAAACCTCAACCGCATCGGCAGGGCCGCTGGGGAAAAGCACGGGGTGAAATATCTGATGGCCGATTTCAAGAAAAAGAACGGCTATCTGCGCTCCCTGGAGCTGAGTAAGGAATACGATCTTTACCGCCAGGATTACTGCGGCTGCCTTTATTCCATTCCCAGGAAGGAATGACTGCCCAGGGTCACTTCCCCGGTGCGCAGGATTTTTTCTCCCGTCGCATCCCGGATGATCAATCCTCCGTCCTCAGAAACGCCCGTCACCCGGGCGTTTTTTTGCTGCCCATCCCGGGTATAGGTGATGTCCCGGCCAATCAGGGGCATGCGCCTTCGGTACGCATCCACAATGGCGGGATCGTTCAATCGCTCCATCCCCCGCAGCAGATGGGCGGCAATGCGCCCGGCGAGCCGCAGCCGGTCCGCCCCGCAATCCAAGGCCCCGGCAATGGCAAGATCGTCGGGAAATCCTCCGGGCGGCGTTTGCAGATTGATCCCGATTCCCACGATCACCTGATCCCCCATAGCTTCCGCCAGGATGCCGCAGATCTTTTTTCCCCGCAGGAACAGATCGTTCACCCATTTGATGGCGGGGTGCAGTCCCGTTTCCTCCTCGATGGCCCGGCATGCCGCCACCGCCGCCAGGATGGTAATCTGTCCCGGATTCCAGGGAGGGGCGGGGCGAAGCAAAAGACTCATATACAGGCCCGTTCCCGGAGGGGAAAGAAAGCTGCGGCCCAGCCTGCCCCGGCCCCTGGTCTGGGCGTCTGCAATGAGCAGATAGGGCGGGGCAAAGCGGCCCTCCCGTGCCCCTTCCTTCAAGCGCAGATTGGTGGAATCGGTGCTGGAAAGCAGGGTAAAGGGCAGGCCCTGAAAGGCGTCTCCCAAGCCCTGACGCAATCGGTTTTCTTCTCCAACCAATGCAATTCCCCCTTGCGCAGATCAAAGGCGCAGCATTTCGCCGCTCTGCACGCAATACTGGTTTTCATCACATACAAACCATATCGGGAACAGATTGGGGTTATACACCTTCCGGCCGTCAGCGCTGCGGATAAGGGCTTCATAGCCTGCGGCATATTCCCGGATTTCTCCGTTAGTGGCGTACCAGATATCCTCTTTCCCGGCTAGGGGCGCGCAGATTTCATCCAGCCTGTCCCAGTTCTGATTCCGGTCAAATTCAAAGGAATGGCCCCAGATGTAAAGTAAACGGGGATAGCGGCGGGCGCGGTATCCCTCATTGGGATCGATGGCAAGGAATGCCTGAATATCCGCCGGCAGATTCGGATTGTCGTGGTGAGCGCTGGGCATCCAGGCATACCAATCCGAGGGCATTTCAAAATCGTTGTTATCCCCACCCAAGGTACGGGCATAGGTGATGCCCAATTGCACAAGATACTTCCGGATGGATTCATAATCCGTTCCCTGCGCCATCTTCCTCAGGCCGCTGTCCGCATAGGCCATACCCCGGATGATCCGATCCAGCGTCTGCTCCAGCATTTCCCGGCCCCGGAGCGCCTCCCGAATGCCGTCCAGGGGCGAAAGCAGCCCCAGGGCCAGATGCTCTGCCCCATGTACGGCCACCTCATGCCCCTGGGAAAGATATTCCTGTACCTGAGCGATTTTCAGTCCTTCTTCCCGCCGCAGCCTTTCCCCGTTGAGATTCAGGGTGCATTTCATGCCATAGTGATTGAAGATTTCCATCATTTTTGCATCGGAGGGAGCGCCGTCATCATAGCTGAAGGTGACTGCCTTGGCCTTTCCCCCGGGGAAGCGCATAAAACGATAAGGCATTTTTTCCCTCCTCTTACTTGTCTACCCGATAAATACCGCATTTGAGATATTGGGTTTCGATGGCAGCAGGCAGGATGGGGTGATCCTTTCCCTGAGTGCGGTATTCCACCTGGAACAGCTGCACCCGGGCGTCCCTGGCGGCGTCCAATACCACGTCCTTGAATTGTCCCGGCAGCATATGCTGACTGCAGGAGCAGGTGATCAGATACCCGCCGTTTTTCACCAGCTTCATGCCCCTGAGGTTGATTTCCTTGTATCCCCGGGCGGCGGCCTCCACAGCGGAGCGGGATTTGGTGAAGGCAGGGGGATCCAGGATCACCACATCGTATTGTTCGCCCTTGGCGGATTGCTCCTTCAGGAAATCAAAAGCGTTGGCGGCAACGAAATCCACGTTGTCAAAGCCGTTGAGGGCCGCATTTTCCCGGGCGCAGTCGCAGGCAAATTCGGAAATATCCACGCCGGTTACATGGGCGGCGCCGTACCGGGCCGCATGGAGGGCAAAGGAACCGGTATGGGTAAAGCAATCCAGCACAGTCTTGCCTTTCACGAAGGGCGCGATGGCGGCGCGGTTTTCCTTCTGATCCAGGAAGAAGCCGGTCTTTTGCCCCTGCTTCACATCCACCCAGAATTTGACGCCGTTTTCCACCATCTGCACCCGGTCGGGCACTTCGCCCCGGAGTACGCCTGTCACCTGGGGCAGCCCTTCCAGCTCCCGTACCGGCACATCCCCCCGCTCATAGATGCCTCGGGGATGCAATTCCTCCATCAGGGCGTCGCAGATGGCATCCTTGTATTTTTCCATGCCCAGGCACAGGCACTGGAGGGAAAGCACATCCCCGAAGGAATCCACAATCACGGCGGGCAGCCCATCGCTTTCCGCAAAAATCAGCCGACAGGATTTGAGATCGGCAAACAGCCTGCGGTAATCCACCGCTGCCTTCACCTTCCTGCGGATAAAATCATCGTCAATCGTCTCATCCTTCCGGCTGACGATTCTCAGTGCAATCTGGGAGGTAGGATTATATACCGCCATGGCAAGGAATTTCCCATTGGAAGCGGTGATGCGCACGGTATCCCCCGGGACGGGATTCCCCTTGGTCCGGGCGATATCGCTGCGGAATACCCAGGGATGGCCCGAATACACCCTTTTTTCTTTTCCGGGCAATAAAATAACGTCTGCCATGAAAAAAATCCCCCTTTTTTAGCACACAAACCACATTTTAACAGCTTTTTCTGGTTAGATTTCCATCAACATTTGCATTATAGCACATTTTGCGCTATAATGTATATGATTTTCTGTCAGGAGGGGGAATGAATGGCAAAAACAGTATGGATCACCGGCGCCTCCAGCGGGCTGGGGCTGCACACCGCCATGGCACTGATCCGCAACGGATTCCAGGTGGCGGCGGGTGCCCGATCCTTTGGAGATGCAAAGAACCACGTGGCAGGATGCCTGTGCCTGCCGCTGGATGTAACACAGGATGAAAGCATCGACGCTTTTGTATCTGCGGCGACGTCCGCCCTGGGCGCGCCGGATATTCTGATAAACTGTGCCGGCATGCTGAATCTGGGTGCTTGCGAAAGCTATGCGCCGGATGAGGTGCGCCAGATCATGGAAACCAATTTTCTGGGCCAGGTGCGCATGATATCCCGGGCCCTGCCCCTGATGCGGGAAAAGGGCAAAGGGCGCATCGTCAATTTTTCCTCCATCAACGGCCTGATGGGCATCCCCTTCCAGGGGGCCTATGCGGCCAGCAAGCACGCTATCGAAGGCTATTCGGAATGCCTGCGGCTGGAATGCCGTCCCTTCGGCATTGAGGTAATGGTGGTGCGCCCGGGGGATCACAGAAGCGGTGGACAAAGCTATCGCCGTCACTCTATGGCCATGGATGCCCATTCCCCCTATTGGACCGCTTATGAAAAGGCCTGCCAGGTCATCGCCTGGGATGAGGGGCATGGCTGCAATCCTGATAAGCTGGGGGAAAAGATTGCAAAGGCGCTGCGTAAAAAGCGCCTGCCGGGCACAATGCGCATCGCCAAATTCGATCAGCATCTGGCAGTGATCCTGCATGATCTGCTGCCCACCTGGCTGTTTGAAAGAATCATTGCCTCCTACTACAAAAAAACCAAGGAATGAGGGTTCCCTTCATGAGTGAAATTCTGAACCGCAGTGAAAAATTGCGGAATAAAATGACACTGGAAAATCTCTTTTCCATCATCTGCTCCAGCGGGGATAAGGTTGCTGCCCGCTATCTGGAGGGCAATGAGGAAAAAACCATTACCTATGCCGAATATAAGCATCACGCTTTCGGCATCGCCCATCTGCTGCGCACGGTGATCGGCGATAAGCACCGGGGCGCTTTCGTGGGCATCCAGCTGGATACCTGTCCTGAATGGCTGGCCGTTTTCTGGGGCGTCATCGCCGCCGGCTATAATGCCGTGCTGATGGATTTTTCCCTGAACGATGAAATGACCGATTATATCCTTTCCCAGGCCGGGGCCGTGGGGCTGATCACCCGCTCCCCCCGAAAGCTGAAAAAGGATGCGGCCCAGATCACCCTCCAACAGATTCGGGACGCCAAAACCGCCCCTTCCGCCTTCCGCCCCTCCTTTGGGGATAAGGTGGCCCTGTGCACCTCCGGCACCACCGATACCAGCCGGGTGTTCGTCTATGATGCCCATGCCATCTGCAGCCAGGTGCTCAATTCTGAACTTTTGTATAAGGCCAATCAGCGTATCATCTGTGATGAAACCCGGCGCAGCCTGGCCTTCCTGCCCTTCCATCATGTATTCGGGTTCATGGTCTGCGTTCAGTGGCTGCCCTTCCTGGGCTATGAAAATATCTACCTCAAGGATCGCAGCCCCAAAACCATCCAGGATACCGCCCGCCGCTTTAAAATCACCCACCTGCTGGCTGTGCCGCTGCTGGCCAATAACCTGTGCGTGGCCTTGAATAAGAAGGTGGCCAAGGAAAGCCGGCTCAAGCGGGCCGCCTTCAAAACCATGCGGGGCCTTTCCCTGGCGCTGCAGTCCGTGGCCCCCGGCTTCGGCCTGGATTTTGCCCGGAATGTGCTGTTCAAATCGGTGGTATCCCAGATTCTGGGGCCCGATATCCGCTGCATCATCCTGGGCGGCTCCCATACCCCGCAGGAGCATATGCGCACGCTGTCCGCCCTGGGCTATTATACCGTGTCCGGCTTTGGCATGACGGAAACGGCGGTCACATCCGTGGAAACGGGCATGAATGTCATCACCCGCACCTCCGGCTCCGTGGGCCGTCCCTTCACCAGCGCCGAATACCGGGTACAATCCGACGGAAAAAAATCCAATCAGGGCGAAATGTATATCCGGGGCGAAACCATCCATACCGGACGTCTGGTGGATGGAAAACTTTTATCCCCCTCCCTGGATGAAGAGGGCTGGTACCGCACCGGGGACGTGGTGCGCCTGGAAAAGGGCAACCGCATGTATGTGGAAGGCCGCGCCAAGGACGTAATCATTAACGAATCCGGCGAAAATGTCTATCCCGATGAAATCGAAGACGCTTTCGGCGCGTTGGAGGGCGTGGATCAGTTCTGCGTGCTGGGCGTCGCCGCCGTCGCCAAGGAAGAAAAGCGTCATCTTTCCTATATCCCCCATCTGCCCGGCAAGAAAAAGGAAAAATCCAAGAGCAAATACGAGGATATTACCTTGGTCCTCAATGTGGGCCAGCATTTCAAGGATGAAGCCTATATTACCCAGATCATGGCCCAGGCCAAAAAGATCAATTCCTCTTTGCCCGCCCTCAAGCGGGTCACCCGGGTACTGGCCACCCCTGAAAAATTCCAAACTGCAAACGGCATCAAGGTCAAGCGTCTGGCCCTGAAAAAGCAGATTGAAGAGGGCAAAATCACCTACCGTGATATCGAATGGGGCCGCAAAGGCGATTCCTCCACGGAAGAAAATAAGCCCGTCGTCGTCCAGGAAGCCCAAACCCCCTCCGATCTGCAGCTGGAAGAAATCAAGCAGAAGGTTCGCCTGGTATACGCCGAATCCCTGGATATTCCTGTGGCGCAGCTGACGGATGACGCCCATTTCATCGATGATCTGGGCGGCGACAGCCTGCAGGTGCTGGGCATGAGCCTGAAGATTGAAGAAATCTTCAACGTGCTCATTCCCACTGAAGAATACGGCAAATGCACCACCGTCAATGATCTTGCCTCCCTGCTCTACGGTCGCATCCGGGGCAACGTTGCCTATGAAACCGCCGCACCCCAGGCCGATACCCCCGTTACCCCCATCACCCGCTTTGAGGATTCCCCCGAATTCCAGGCCTTCCTCAAACGTCAGGAAGCGCTGATGGGCGACGGCATGGAAAACCCCTATTTCGTGGTGCACGATTCTCCCCTGCTGGATACCTCCAATATGGCGGGCCAGAAGGTGCTGAACTTCGGCAGCTACAATTATGTGGGCATGTCCGGCCGTCCGGAAACCAAGGAAGCCGCCAAGAAGGCCATCGATGAATTCGGCACCTCCGCCTCCGGCAGCCGCCTGCTGGCCGGCGAAAAATCCCTGCACAGCGAACTGGAAAGGGAAATCGCTGATTGGAAACATACCGAAACCGCCCTGGTGCTGGTGGGCGGCCATTCCACCAACGTTACCTTTGTGGGCAATTTCTGCGGTAAGGGCGATCTGATCGTCTACGACGCCATTTCCCATAATTCCATTGAGCAGGGCTGCCGCCTCAGCCAGGCCACGGCCAAGCCCTTCCCCCATAACGACTATAATGCCCTGGAAAGCATCCTGCGCACCCAGCGGCATAAGTTCGCCAAGGTACTCATCGTCATCGAGGGCGCCTATTCCATGGACGGCGATATCGCCCCCGTGCCCGAATTTGTGCGGATCAAGAAGCAGTACGGCTGCTTCCTGATGGTTGACGAAGCCCATTCCGCCTGCGTTATCGGCAAAACCGGCGGCGGTGTGGATGAATACTTCAACCTGGCCCCCGATGATATCGATATCAAGATGGGCACTCTGTCCAAAGGCCTTGGCACCTGCGGCGGGTATCTGGCCGGTCCCCGCAGCATCATCGATTATATGCGGTATAATCTGGCGGGCTTTGTGTTCTCCGTTGGTATGTCTCCGCCCCTGGCGGCGGCGTCCCTGGCGGCCATCCGGCTGCTGCGGAATGATCCTTCCATCATGGAACGGATGGCCCGCAATATCAAATGCTTTGTGGATGAGGCCCATAAGCGGGGCTTCAATACCTGTCTGGCCGGCGAAACCGCCATCATTCCCGTCATGGTGGGCAAGGATGAAGACGCCTTCCTGCTGTCCAATATGATGCGGGAAAAGGGCGTGTTCGTGCCTCCGGCGGTGTATCCTGCTGTGCCCAAGAATAAGGCAAGGCTCCGCTTCTGCGTGATTAGCGAGCATCAGCCCGAACAGATCATCGAGGCCCTGGATAAGCTCACCGAATGCGCCAAGGAAGCGGGCATCCAGCTGCCCTCTTAAGAAGTAATTGAGGCAGGAGGGCTCTGCTCCTCCTGTGCATCGAGCCGGGGATTTCACCCCTGAATCCGGATTCCAGTTACTTCTATCAAAAAACAATGTCCCCGGTGATGGGAAAATTCTTAAGGATGAATTGTTCTCACAGCAAGAAAATACGAGCATCCGGCATCATACCGGGTGCTCGTTTGCTATTGTGCTTAGAAAACGCAATGCGCGGATGCCATGCGTATTACTACACGCTCCCAAATGACGAGCAGAGGAATCTCCTCTTACTTTACAAATTGGCATTTGTTATCCTAAAGTTTTTGCAAATATCTCTTTTAACACATCAACAGGCAACCCCTGTTTTAAAAAAATCTGCAGCATTCCTTTTGGAGTCACCTTATAATTTGATAGTGCTTCTTTGTATTCCAATACTGCTTTTGCTTCAATGTTAATATGGTCTTTAAATGGAATAAGTCTTACAAAGGCTTCACCCACACGATAGCTTGGCAATTTCGCCCACAGCGTTTCGGCGGGCTCAGCTGAAACACTATCATAAATCAATCGTCGTATATCACTATACATATCAATAATTTCACTTGGATATTTAGCTAAATACGCTCTTATTTGTTCATTCATTTGAAAACCTCCTCAAATCCAAGCTCACTGCTTTTATTCTATCATAATATATAAGAAACAGCAAGCCGTTCAAACCGTGCGGTTTCGGTTTGTTTCCTCTCTTACACACGCACACGGTCTAATCGTAACAAACATTAGTAATATCGTATCGTGGGGGCAGGGGGATCATCCCTCCTACCCCCGAAAGCCGTTCCTCTCCTTCACCGTTATTTTCAGCAAAAAACGGGCTGTTTTTCAATGACTCATTTTCGCAGCGACACAGGATGTTCCTGATGGACACGCCCTGCACATAATGGAAATAATTTCTGACGCTTTTCCCTTGTTCATTGACAATCACATCGAAAGGGAGTATACTCTCTTTGTGAATAAGAACATTTGTTCTCATTAAGGAGGGATTATTCCATGCGAGGAACCAGTATCTACGCCCGATTGATGATGGAGATGTATTTGAAAGGAATGGATTGCCGCAGCCTATCGGAAAAAACGGGGCTGACCTATGCCACCCTGCGCCGAAAGATGCGCGGCAGCACGCCCCTGCGCCTGGAGGAAGCCCTGCGCATCCGCAACGCATTGGGCTGCCAGATGCCTCTGGAAACGCTCTTTGAAAGGACGTCTGTCCATGAACAATGAGGCGCTCTCCTCCCAAATCACCCCCGCCGCTATTGCCGCCGCCCGGGAATACCTGTCCTCTGCCCGGCGTATCAGCGCCATGATCTCCCTGCGCCTTGCCCAGCTGGATCGGCTGAGGGAACAAGGGGAAAGGGTTACCCGCGCCCTGGGGGGGCCCCTGGGCGGCAGCGGCGCCGGCGATCGGGTAGGGGACGCAGCTGCATCCTTGGCAGATGCGGAAGAGGAACTGCTTGCGGATTACCGCCGCCTTACCGAAACAGAAACAGCAATCCGATCGCTGCTGTCCACCCTGCCGGATGCCCGCCACCGCACAGTTATGGAAATGCGTTATCTGGAAGGCATGCCTTTTTTCAGGATCGCCATGGCCATGAACTATGATGAACGGCAGATCTATCGCTTCCATCAGCGGGGGCTGGAGCGGGTGGCCCTGATGTTGTCCCTGGATAAATGAATCATCACTTCGGCAAAGAAAAACGCGGCCCACTCCATGCCGCTTTTCCTTTGCCTTTTTTTCGCCCGCCAAACCTAAAATACAAGGGAAAAACCGCCCCCCTCCCTCCCCTGTCTTGACAGAAAACTGTCGGACGATTATGATACAATTAGGTGGGGATGCCCATCCCTGTCTACCATAAAACCAGGAGAGATGATTTATGCGATTCATCGGCATCACCCCCTCCCAGCAGGAGGATACAGGACGTATCACCATCAGCCAGCAATTCCTGGAGGCCGTTGCCCGTGCCGGCGGCCTGCCCATTCTGCTGCCCCTGTGGGGGGATGCGGCGCCCCAGTGGGAAGAAATGCTGTCCCGGATGGATGGGCTGCTGCTTTCCGGCGGCGGGGATATCGATCCCGCCCTGTTTGGTGAGGAAATGATGCCTCAATCCAATCCCCCCTCTCCCCTGCGGGATGCGGAGGAACTGTATCTTTGTCGCCGGGCGCTTTCCATGAATATGCCCATTCTGGGGGTATGCAGGGGGGCGCAAGTGCTGAATGTGGCCCTGGGCGGCACCATATATCAGGATATTCCCACCCAGTGTCCCGCCGCCTCCAATCACCGCTTCCCTCAGCAGCCCGCAGAAAAGGTACATCCCGTCCGGGTACTGCCGGGCACGCTGCTATCCGCTATAACCGGTATGGGGGAAGACGCCGTCAATTCCCTCCATCATCAATCCCTGAAGGCCCTGGGGCAGGGACTGCGGATCAACGCCCTGGCCCAGGACGGCATCATCGAAGGGGTAGAAGCAGCAGACGGCCGGTTCATCCTGGGGCTGCAATGGCACCCGGAAATTCTCTCTGCCGTTCATCCGGAGGCCCAGGCGGTATTTGATGCCTTCATCCGTGCCTGCCCTGAAACAAAACCCGAAAGGATTTGTGCAATGCGCTTAATTGGTCTTACCCCCTCTGTGGATGATAAAACCGGCCGCATCACCGTCAACCAGGATTATCTGGACGCCGTATGCCGGGCCGGCGCTCTGCCCGTGCTGCTGCCCCTGCTGGCGGATGCCCCCGCCCAATGGGACGCTATGATCGATCAATTGGATGGGCTGCTGCTCACCGGCGGGGCGGATGTATGCCCCGAAACATATGGGGAAGAAAAGCTGCCCCTGTGCGGGGAAACGGCGCCGCTTCGGGATCGACAGGAGTTTTATCTGTGCCGCAAGGCCCTTGAAAGGCATCTGCCCATTCTGGCCATTTGCCGGGGGCATCAGATGCTTAACTGTGTGCTGGGGGGGACCCTGTATCAGGATATCGCCGCTCAATATAAGGATGAATTGCGCCATCCCTGCTACGAAGTGCCCCGGGATCAGGTGCATTCCGTGGCCGTGGAAAAGGGCAGCCGTCTGCATCAGATCACAGGGCTGGATACCCTGCATGTCAATAGCCGCCATCACCAGGCCATCTGTCGCCTGGGCCAGGGGCTTGTGGTCACTGCCCGGGCCAATGACGGCCTAATTGAAGGGGTGGAATTGCCCGGCCCTGATTTTGTGGTGGGAGTGCAATGGCATCCCGAATCCCTGTCCGATTATGTGCCTGACGCCCAGGCGCTGTTCAACGCATTCGTCAATGCCTGCGGAGGAAAAGCATGATCGAAATTGCTCTGGTTGCCGATCTGCACGGCAATCTTCCCGCCGTTCAGGCCCTGGACGCCGATCTGCAGGCCCGGGGCATCCGGAAAATCTGGTGCCTGGGGGATGTGGTAGGCAAAGGCCCCTGCTCCGCCGATACCTATGATTGGGCGATGGAGAACTGCGAAATCATCCTGATGGGCAATTGGGATGAGGGGATCGGCGCCAAACGCTTCCCCAAGGATGAATTCTATTATCAGCAATTGGGGAAACGAAGAATGGAAGGGCTGCTTTCCTTTTCCATGGAGCATGTGTGCATGATCTCTGGGCGGAAGATGCGCCTGTTCCACGGCCGGCCCATTATGCCCGGGCCCTATCATGTGCACACCGATAAAGAAATTCTGCTGCCCTATTTCACCCCGGATTATGATGTGCTGGGTTATGCGGATGTGCATCGCCAGGGCATGCGGATGCTGGATGGGAGCAGGCTGCTGTTCAATACCGGCAGCGTGGGCAACGGTCTGGGCTCCCCAATGGTGCAATATGCCGTCCTCCGGGGTGAACTGGACAGCACCCAATACGCTCCCCTGGATATCAGCATGGTTACCGTGCCTTATGACCGGCAAAAGGCCCTTCGGGATACCGAAAAGGCAGAAAAGGCAGGCCTGGTAAACGCTGATGCCTTCCGCCGGGAGATCCTGACGGGCGTGTATTCCCGATAAAGTGATGCGCGCAGGGGCCGTTTCAGCTGTACCGGATGACGCGGCTCCCTGTCCTATCTGCTGCTTTCTAAGAGGAATCGTCAACAAAGTGAGGTTATTATGATCCGTTTCGGTCCCGCCGGCAATTCAGAATCCTTCTATGCCGCCGGTTACAAAGCCAGCCATCAGGCCCCCGCCTGGCTCAGGCAGATGGGCCTTTCTGCCTATGAATACTCCTTCGGCCGGGGTATCGGCCTTTCCCTGGAAGCAGCAGATAAAATCGCCCTGGAGGCCAAGGCCCACGATATCGCCGTCAGCGCCCACGCCCCTTACTTCATCAATTTTTCCAATCCAGATCCGGAAAAGCGGGAGAATTCCTTTCGTTATGTTGAGGACAGCGCCCGACTGGTCACCGCCCTGGGGGGCGACCGGGTGGTGGTGCATGTGGGGGCCATGATGAAGCTGACAGAGGAAGAAGCACTGAAAAACTGTGCCCGGGGCCTGAAGGATGCCTATCTTCGGCTGGATGATCTGGGCCTTTCCCACATTCATTTATGCCCGGAAGTCATGGGCAAGAAAAACCAGATCGGCGATCTTGCCCAAACCCTTGCCTTTTGCCAACTGGATGAACGAATGATTCCCTGCATTGATTTTGCCCATCTCCATGCCCGGGGTCAAGGGGCGCTGAACGAACCGGCAGATTTTGAAAGGGTGCTGGATGCGCTGGAAGCCTCCCTGGGGGTGGACCGCGCCCGCCAGCTGCATATCCATTTTTCCACCATCGAATACACCGCCGCCGGGGAAAAGCGGCACCGCACCTTTGCAGATGCTGATTTCGGCCCCCGGTTCCATCATCTGGCCCCCTTCCTGAAAGCCCGGGGATACCAGGCCCGGGTGATCTGCGAATCCAAGGGCACCATGGCGGAGGACGCCAAAGCCATGATGGATATCTATCACGCCGTTTGAAATCATCAGGAAATGGGTATATAATGAATGTAAGCATTATTCAGGAGGGACTGCATATGGATATCACCGCTCTGTTTCAGCTTTCCTATGGCCTCTATATCGTTTCCACCCGTCATGAGGGGAAGGATAGCGGCTGCATCATCAATACCGCCTGCCAGGTGACCAATACCCCTAATCAAGTGGCCGTCACCGTCAATAAAGATAATTATACCTGCCAGATGATCCAAAAGAGCGGTCATTTTTCCGTTCAGGTGCTCAGTCAGGACGCCCATATGGAATTCATCGGCCGTTTCGGCTTCAAATCCAGCCGGGATGTGGAAAAATTCGCCGGCATGGACGTCACCTATTCCCCGGACGGGGATCCCATGCTGCTGGACAGCGCCCCGGTGAACGCCGTTCTCACCTGCAAGGTGGTAGGCCAACTGGATGTGGGTACTCACATCATTTTCGTGGGCCTGCTCACCGATGCGGTAAAGACCGGCTTTGGCACGCCCATGACCTACGCCTATTATCATCAGGTGAAAAAGGGCGCAACGCCGCCCAAGGCCTCCTCCTTCCAGGCTGCACCGGCAAAGGCCGAATCAGGCCCTCAGTGGCGCTGCACCGTATGCGGCCATGTGCACACCGGGGAAAATCCCCCGGATGAATGCCCCATCTGCCACCAGGGAAAGGACAAATTCGAAAAAATAGCATAAAAACTCACCCGGATATATAAAGCAAAAATGACCGCAAGTAACGGTCATTTTTTATTTCAATGCTTTTCAACACATGGCAGTCGTCCATCTGGATGGCCGTTCTCATATCATTTTTCCCGCAAAATCAAATCCGTGCAGCCGGAATGGATGGCCTTTAATCCCTTCACCCGGGGATGCCGGGCATATTCTGCCGTCACTTCCTTCAGCACCTCTCCCTGATGAAATCCATGGATCACCCGGATGCGGTAGACGGATGCATCTGCTTTTTTCAGTGTGCTGTCCAGGGTAATCCGCGCCTGATAAGCATTTTTGCCATGCAGGTCAATTTCCAGAATGCCGGGCATGGGCATGAAAACCGCTCCTTCTGCGTGGGTGTGTATTGATTTCATGATAAAGGGAAAGGGGCGAAGTGTCAAGAGGAAAGGCATAAAAAAACCATCATGTCCCTCCATTTTCCGGGCAGACTATTGCAATTTTCATTTGGCGTCGGTATAATAAAAATAGCAGGATATTCCATAAAGAAAGGCGGTTGCATGATGAAAAAACGGATGACGGCCATGATTTTGATGCTTTTAATGGTTTGGATGTTGGCACCCGGTACGGCCCTGGGGGAAAATTTTTCCCTGCAGGAAGCCTCCGTTCAATGCCCCTATGATGCCATCTGGCTTTCGGTATCCCCCTCGGGCAGATATCTGATTGGTTACAATAATGACGGAATGGATCTGCAATCCACGCTGCTTTTATATGATACGGAAAATCGCATCGCTGCGCCGCTGGCCGTTCAGGTGGATGAGAAAAGCGACGCGGGAAAATCATTCCAGAAAATGATGCAAAGCCCCGGCTCGCTTCGCTCACTTCAGATTATCTGGGCGCCGGATGAAATGCATTTTGTCTTCACCGATACGGATACGCTGATGAACGTGCAGGGCTATAACGGGCTGCATATCGGCAGCGTCCGGGAAAAAAAGATCACCACTCCCCTGCACTGGAGCAGGCGCACCCAGAAGGATGATTCCGGGCTGCTGGCCCATGCCGGCTTTTCCGCCGATTCCTCCACCCTGTATTATATGGTGTATGGCAATGCCTATGAAAATAAGTTTCAGATGCTGAAATACGATCTGATCACCGGTATGGAAACGCCCCTCTTTTCCTGCTTGGAAGAGGCTGACGGGGAAAAGATTACCTATGTTTTCCGGGCGCTGATCGGGGTGAATGATGATCTTTTCATTACTGATATTTCCACTCCGGGGGGCGGCTTTGCCGTTTTGCGCAGGGAAAACGGGGAATGGCAGCGGCAATTATTCCTGCGGGAGGGCAATCTGTCCGTTCAGCGGCTGGAATATTCTCCGGAATCCGGCTACGGCATGGTGCTGACCTGTAACTACAAGGATAATCAGTATACCGCTTATGTATTCCGGCTGGATGAGTCGGGGAACATGCTTTCTCTGGAGCCGTTCTCCCTGAATCAGACAGCGAATCCGATTCCCCGGGATAAGGTGATCAATTTTGCTCTGTCCCCGGATGGGCAGTATGCCATGCTTGTGATTCAGGAAATGGGCGTTGAGGGCAGGATCGGGATGCTGAAGCTGGATGATCTGTCCCTTTCCACAGTATCTGTGCCCGAGGCGATCAGCGGCAATGTTCAGGCATGGGGCTTCAATGTTCCCGTTGCTCCTGTCAGCATCGGGTATTCCTGGGGCGGGAAATATGTGACAGGCGCCCTGGGACGGAGCCGTGCCCTGCTGAAGCTTTCCGGTATGGAGCGGGCGGAAAACGCGGCGTCCCGAACCGATGCGGAGCAGAAAGGCCCTGCGGGGTTCTATACGGCTGCTTATGCAGAAAATAACGGCACGCGGGTGAACCTGAAGGGAACCTCATCCTATTCCACCATTGAAATCATGCAAGACGGCAGCTTTACCATGGTATTTGGGACGGCAGGGGATGTGGATGAGGATCAGGGCACCTGGCAGATGGCGCAATCGGCAGGGCAGACCGTGCTGATGCTCACCGTGGATGATGAAACGGCGGCCGCCATCCTTGATGAGGCTCTTAACGGCATTCGGCTGATCATGGGCGATGGTATGTTCATCTATTACGAACGGCAGGAATAATATTCCCGCAAAAAATGGCCCGGTGCAGATAATGCACCGGGCCATTTTTTGCGGGATTACTTATCGTAATTGACAACCAGGGAGAAATCGGGGGCCTTCAGGGAAGCGCCGCCGATGAGGCCGCCGTCGATTTCCGGCTGAGCCATCAGGCCCTTGACGTTCTTGGGGTTCATGCTGCCGCCGTACTGGATGCGGATGGCGTCAGAAACTTCCTTGCCGTACTTGCGCTGGATGGCGGCGCGGATGACGCCGATGGTTTCGTTGGCCTGTTCATCGGTGGCGGTGAGGCCGGTGCCGATGGCCCACACGGGCTCATAAGCGATGACTACGTTCTTGATTTCTTCGGCGGTGAGGCCGTTGAGGGCGATCAGGGTCTGGTATTCCACCAGGGCGTCGGTGTAGCCCGCTTCACGCTCTTCCTTGCGCTCGCCCACGCATACGATGGGGGTGAGGCCGGCCTTTACAGCGGCCAGGGTGCGCAGGTTGACGGTGGCGTCGGTTTCGCCAAAATACTGACGGCGTTCGCTGTGGCCGATGATCACGTATTCCACGCCCAGCTCTTTCAGCATGGCGGCGGAGATTTCACCGGTGTAAGCGCCGGATTCCTTGAAATGCACGTTCTGGGCGCCCACATGGATGTTGGTGCCTTCCACGGCCTTCAGTACGGGGCACAGATCCACAAAGGGAACGCAGACAACCACGGTGGCATTGGCGTCAGCCACCAGGGGCTTAAGTTCGTTTACCAGTTCCTTGGCTTCAGCAGGGGTCTTATTCATTTTCCAGTTACCGGCGATGATGGGAGTACGCATGGGATATTCCTCCAATTTCATCTGCATCATGGAAAATTCGGAATTCGGAATTCAGAATTCGGAATTAAATGATGCGTTATTATATTTAAAACGAGACGCAAAAGAAAAGAAATGCGGAATTCGGAAACTGAATGATTCCCATTCAAAATTCCGAATTCCGAATTCCGCATTCCGAATGAATAAATTACTTATCGTTCAGAGCAGCAACGCCGGGCAGTTCCTTGCCTTCCAGGAATTCCAGGGAGGCGCCACCGCCGGTGGACACATGGGTCACCTTATCGGCAAAGCCCAGCTTCTGGATAGCAGCCGCGCTGTCGCCGCCGCCGATGATGGTGATGCCGGGGTTATTGGCCACGGCTTCCGCCACGGCGCGGGTGCCTTCGGCAAAGACGGGGAATTCAGAAACGCCCATGGGGCCGTTCCAGATGACGGTGTGGGCACGCTTCACTTCGTTGACGAACATGCCGCGGGTCACGGGGCCGATATCCAGGCCTTCGAAACCATCGGGGATTTCCTGAGAGTGGACGGTGATGTGCAGGCAGTCATTGCTGAAATCGTTGCCGGCTTCGTTGTCCACGGGCAGCACGATGCGCTTGCCCTTGTAAGCGGCCTTGGCCAGCAGTTCCTTGGCCAGTTCCAGCTTATCATCTTCGCAGAGGGAGTTGCCGATGCGGCCGCCCATGGCCTTCTGGAAGGTATAGGCCATGCCGCCGCCGATGATCAGCACGTCAACCTTTTCCAGCAGGTTGTTGATCACGCCGATCTTATCGGACACCTTGGCGCCGCCCAGGATAGCCAGGAAGGGACGCTGGGGAGCTTCCAGAGCGCCGCCCATGATGCGCAGTTCCTTTTCAATCAGGTAACCGCAAACGGCGGGCAGGAAATGGGCCACGCCTTCGGTGGAGGCATGGGCGCGGTGAGCGGTGCCGAAGGCGTCGTTCACATACAGTTCGCCGAAGGAAGCCAGCTGTTCGGCGAAAGCGGGATCATTCTTTTCTTCTTCAGCATGGAAGCGCAGGTTTTCCAGCACCAGCACCTGGCCGGGCTTGAGGGAAGCGGCCTTCTGCTTGGCGTCTTCGCCCACGGTATCCTTGGCCATGAGCACTTCCTGGCCCAGATGTTCGGACAGGCGCTTGGCAACGGGAGCCAGAGAGAATTTCACGATATCGCCCTTGGCCTTTTCCAGGGCAGCGGCGGTGGCGGCTTCGCGTTCTTCTTCGGGCAAGGCTTCGATCTTGGCCTTTTCCTTCTTGTTCAGCTTAATGGTTTCATTGAATACATTGTGGGGCTTGCCCATATGGCTGCACAGAACCACCTTGCATTCATTTTCCACCAGATACTTGATGGTGGGCAGGGCGCCGACGATGCGGTTTTCATCCGTGATCTTTTCGCCATCCATGGGCACGTTGAAGTCAACGCGAACCAGAACGCGCTTACCTTTTACGACGACGTCTTCAATGGACTTCTTGTTCATGATGGGCACTCCTTTAATTTAAAATATTTTGTGGGTGAATATATACCAAGGGCGGTGAAGCCCGTGGAACCGGTTTTAATTCGGAATTCGGAATGCGGAATTGCAGATGGTTGATCAGTGATCAGGATTCTCTGCTGGTCTTTGCAGAGAGCAGCATGAGAAATGATTTTTGAAAACATTCTATAATTCTGAATTCCGCATTCCGAATTCCGAATTATACTCCGCCGTTTGTCATTTTCCGGCGCTCTGCAGCAGGCTGACGATCCTCTGCGCTGCCGCCTCATCCGTAATGAGGGAATTGTGCTTTTCGTGGCGGGTTGCGGCGATGATGGCCTCGGCCTTGCGCTCGCCTGCGGCAACGGCCACAATGGGGCTTTCTTTATGCAGCTTGGTCAGCCCTACGGATACGGTGCTGGTCTGCAATACGGTCTTTCCTTCAAAATCGAAGAAATCGCCAAATGCCTCGCCCACGGCCCGCTTCTTTTTCAAGGTTTCCAGGGCCTCTGCAGAGAGGTGGCGCTTCTTTGCCATCACATCGGCCCGGCCCACCCCATGGACCACCAGATCAGCCCGCTGAAGCAATTCCAACGTTTCTCGAACCTCAGAAAGCTTCATCATTTCCTGCAGAGCGGTGGCGTCCACCGCATCAGGCAGATGCATCACCCGATGATGGCCCCCAACGCGTCTTGCAATTTCTGCGGCCACGGCGTTAGCCTGGGTTTCCACATGGGATCCCATGCCCCCCCGGGCGGGCACCACCATCACATTCATGGGGGTGGTGGATTGCATGCCATGGGCCATTTCGCTCATGGTCTGGCCCCCGGCCACGGCCAGGGTCATCCCCGATTGCATCAGCCGATGCACCCGATGGGCTGCTGCCCGGCCCACTTCCCTGAGCACCTGAGGATCGGCGTCCGCATTGCCTGCCACTACCACCACATGGGGCACATGAAGCAATTGGGACAGGCTCTGCTCCAGCCTGGTCAGGCCGAACATGGCCCGGCTCAGATCCCGGGCGCCGGAAAGCACCTCAATGGCCTGGGGCGTCAGCTGCATGCCGGCAGCGTCCATGGTGATCAGCCCCTGCTCCTTCAGGGCGGATGCAGCGGCCCGCACCTCCCGCTCCGGCAGATTCAGCCGGGCGGCCAGGGCACGGCGGCCCACAGGCTGCATGGATTCAATACTGGTAAGCACCTGGGCGCGCCTGCCGATATCACTCATCAAATCGGGCGCCATACGATTGAGAAATTTCAGTTCATCCTGCATTCGACGGCCCCCTTTTCACTCATTTTCTCGGTCAAGCATTGCCCCAGTGGGCAAATTGTGCCCCACGAAAGAGTATATCATATTCCAACCCATATGTAAAGCAAAAAACTGAAGAATTTTGCATATTTCTTTCTTCTCCTGCTGCCAATCCTGCCCGGCCCCATATTGACCATTTTCGGTATGCCATGCTATAATTTACAGGAATGAATTGACAGGAGTATATCACCATGACATTAGCCAAATGCCTGCTGAAACTAACGCTTTTTCTTCTTTTGATAATGATCTGCATTCCCTCCTTGGCGGCAACGAATGTGGATCTGAGCCTGGAAAGCGGTTTTTATCCCGATGAGATCATCCTGGAAATCACCTGTGAAAAGAAAAACAGCGTGATTTACTATACCCTGGATGGTTCCTGCCCCATGGAGAAGGGGATCGTCTACGAAGCCCCCCTTACCCTTTCCTCCACCATTGGTAAGCACGATCCCCTGAGCCAAATCACCCGAATCAATCCGGATGAGGATTTTATCCCCTTGGGGGATTTTCCTTCCGCGCATGTGGTTCGTGCCCGTGCCCTGCTTGCCAATGGCAAATGGAGCGATGAAAGCTGCGGCACGTTTTTTATTGGCTACAACCGGGAAGCATTGTACGGGAATCTTCCCATTATTTCCCTGATGATGGATGCCGATGATCTGTTCAATTATGAAACGGGCATCTATACCATGGGCAGGTATTATGATGAGTGGCGAGCCGAAAATCCCAACGAGCCGGAAGGTTGGCGTGCCCGGGCCAATTACAGCAATTCGGGCAGGGAATGGGAACGGCCTGTCATGGTGGATTTCCTGATGGATAACGGGGATGTATTCTGTCAGAACATGGGGATACGCATTAAGGGCGGCGCCTCCCGCTCTGCCAGCCAGAAAAGCCTGCGACTCATCGCCCGGGATGAATACGGCGCAAAAAACATCAAATATCCCCTCTTTCCCGATAACATCCGGGAAGCGGACGGCAAGCAAGTAACCAAATATAAATCCGTCACTTTACGCAATGGCGGCAACGATAAGGATCATGCCCGCATTCGGGATCCCTTCATACAGCTGATGGCAGAAGGCCTGCACGTAGATGTATCCGCCACCCGCCCGGTGATCGCCTTCATTAACGGCGAATACTGGGGCCTGTATACCTTCCATGAAGAATTGAACGACAATTACGTCCAGCATCATTACGATATTGACAACGAAAATGTGGTCACCTTCAAGAAAAATAAAGTGGATGAGGGCGAGGAGGAGGATGCCGCTCTCTACTGGAATATGTTCTCCTACATCGTGGAGCACGATATGGCCGATGCCGCCCATTACTCCGCCGCCTGCGAAATGCTGGATATGCAATCTTTTGCAGATTATCTGGCCCTGAATATTTACATCTGCAATCAGGATAGCTTTTTCGAAAACAACAATTGGATGATGTGGCGCGCCCGTGTTCCTCAGCCGGACGTCAGCCCTTACGCCGACGGCAAGTGGCGAATGATGGTATACGATACGGATTTCTCCTCCGGCGTCTATACGGAAGGGAAAAATTTCCCCGTCAATAACCTGCGTGCCGTGCTGAAGGAAACCAGCCTGGAAGAGGATCATCCTGCCCGAATGGTGCATTCCCTGCTGAAGAATCCGGAATTTGAAGCGCTGCTGGTCAATGCCCTGTGCGATATGCGCAATCTGTTTTTCATCCAAGGCAAAATGCTGACAACACTGGGACAGATGCGCCGGGAATATTCCCCCTATCTTGTGGATACCTTCCGCCGCTTCGGCCCCTCGTGGATAGCTGCGTGGGATCCGGAAAATCACATCAAGACCCATATGAATCATATCAACACTTTCTTCAAGGGCCGTTCCGAAAAATTCCTCAATCAGGTAAAGGATTTCTTCCACCTGTCCGGCAAGGCAACCATCACAGTAAAATGCTCCAATAGCAATCTGGGCACAGCATATATCAATAATCGCCCCTATCCCATCAACCGTAATCTCAGTGTAAAGTATTTCCCGGAATATCCCATCACCATCACCGCCGAGCCGATGGAGGGCGCCCGGTTTGTGGAATGGACCGTGAATAATGCCAATGCTTCCGTGGCCGATGCCGCCTCCCCCACCACAGAATTGACCTTCAGCGGCACCTGCATCGTAACCGCTGTATTTGAACCCATCGAATAAATAAATGGAGGCTTCGTATGAAAACCATGCGTTTAGGTTGCTCCACGCTGGAAGTGCCTGTCATCGGTTTGGGCTGCATGCGGCTTACCGGCCTTTCCCGCCAGGAGGCACATCAATATCTGAATACCTGCCTGGACCTGGGCGTCAATTTCTTTGACCATGCAGATATCTACGGCGG
This sequence comes from Clostridiales bacterium, assembly GCA_015056265.1. Taxonomy (GTDB): domain Bacteria; phylum Bacillota; class Clostridia; order Christensenellales; family Aristaeellaceae; genus RUG563. Next base: position 1,644 of record SVGR01000005.1, on the reverse strand, counting down.
CGGTCAGTGCGAAGAGCTGTTCGCGCAGGCCCTGCCCATGCATGCCGACGCCCGGGAAAAGATCATCCTCCAGTCAAAATGCGGCATTGTGCCGGGCGTCATGTTTGATCAATCCAAGGAACACATTCTCGCCTCCGTGGACGGCATCCTCAAGCGCCTGAATACCGAATATCTGGATGTGCTGCTGCTGCACCGGCCCGATGCCCTGGTGGAGCCGGAAGAAGTGGCGGCGGCTTTCGATCAGCTGCAGGCCACCGGCAAGGTGCGCCATTTTGGCGTATCCAATCAGCGGCCCGCCCGGATCGCCCTTCTTCAAAAATATGTGCGGCAGCCCCTGCTTGCCAATCAAATGCAGCTTTCCATTCCCGTATCCAATATGATCGCCGCCGGGCTGGAAGCCAATATGACCAGCGACGGCGCCATCGACCGGGATGGCGATGTGCTGGATTACTGCCAGCTTCACAATATCACCATCCAGGCCTGGAGTCCCTATCAGCAGAAGGAATGGAAAGGCACCTTCATCGACAATCCCGAATATGCAGCCCTCAATCAGGCCATGGCAGAAATCGGCGAAGAATACGGCCTGGGAAAAACGGGCGTGGCCACTGCCTGGCTGCTGAGGCATCCTGCAGGCATCCAGGTGCTGCCCGGCACCATGAACGCAGATCGTATGAAGGATATTGTCCGGGCTGCAGAAGTGACCCTTACCCGTCCCGAATGGTATCGGCTGTATCTGGCGGCAGGCCACATCCTGCCCTGAGGTATTGCCATGGAAAACGAACGTAAAATTGCCGTTATCACCGGCGGTGCAAAGGGCATCGGCAAATGCATTGCGGATGAATTTGCAAAAACCGGGGTAGAATGCTGCATCATTGATGTGGCGGATAATCCTTATTTCGTGGGTGATATTGCCGATCCGGACGTGCTGGAGAACTTTGCGGAAAAAGTAATCGCCCAGCATGGCCGTGTGGACTATCTAATCAATAATGCCCCGCCCCTGTTCAAGGGCATCGCCGATTGCAGCTATCAGGATTTTCAGCGTTCCCTGGCTATCGGCGTCACGGCGCCTTTTTATCTCACCCAATTGTTCATGCCCTATTTCGCTCCGGGCGCCGCTATTATCAATATCTCCTCCAGCAGGGATCGAATGAGCCAGCCCCAATCGGAAAGCTACACCGCCGCCAAGGGCGGCATCCATGCCCTGACCCACGCCCTTTCCGTCTCCCTGGCAGGGAAGGTGCGGGTCAATTCCATCTCCCCCGGCTGGATTGATACAGCTTATACCGTCTATACCGGCCCGGACGCCGCCCAGCATCCCGCAGGCCGGGTGGGCAATCCTCTGGATATCGCCCATATGGTGCTGTTCCTCTGTTCAGATAAGGCGGGGTTCATCACCGGGGAAAATATTTGTATCGATGGGGGCATGACGAAGCTGATGATCTATCACGGCGATCATGGATGGCGTCTGGAATAATCCCCTTTTGCATTCAAAAACCGCCCTTTTCCGGCAATTGCCGATGAAGTGACCCCCAAAAGTTAGACAGAAGAAAAAGACCTAAGCAACAAGGGCATGCGATCTGTGAAGAGCAGGAGGCAAGCCCTTGAGTTTTGCCTTAATCCTGCGGTGGTTGTAGTAATCAAGAT
>SVGR01000119.1 GCA_015056265.1 Clostridiales bacterium | reverse complement strand
CATCCGGCCGGGGGATGGGTGAAAATAAATAAAGCGGTATAAAGAATCCTGCAGAAGTGTATCTGCAGGATTTTCTTCTTAGACCAGAAGATCCAGATCCACGATGGCCAGCATAGCGTCATTATTGTTGGCATATTTTCCGGGGGCGCTTTCGGATGAATAGGCAATGTGCAGCCGGTTTCCAATCTGGCAGGCATAGGGATAGCTCAGGGCCAGCCGCCGACCGCCATCTGTTGGCTGGCCTTCATCGATCAGATACAGTTTGCTAATCTGAAACGCGCCCTTTTCCCCGATGCCCAGCAGCATCCGGCTGCGGCAGTGGGGATCTCCCGGCACCGATTCATTGAATATCAGATAGGGCCGACCGTCATTCAGGCAGCCGCAGAAGGGCTTGGTGGTGGCCATGGGCAGATTGGTCAGGCCGCAGGGAGAGAAGGTTTTGCCATAATCCTGGCTCAGGGCGAAGGCCGCATGGAATTTCCCATCCGTCATGACGGTTTGATTGCGCAGCACCATAAAGACATTGCTGCCCGCCGCCCATGCCCCGGCCTCGGTGAGTACTTCGCCCTCTGTTTCAGGTTTGACAATATCCCAGCGGGTCAGATCATCCCCGCGGCTGATGGCTACGGTTCCCATCCAGTTGGTATCACAGCCGGAAAGCAGCCAGCAGCCGTTTTCCATCAGGGCAGGCGCACCCAGGGGCCAGAAGCCCTCGGCTACAATGCCCCGGGATTGCCATGCGTCGCCGTCATATCGCCATGCTTCCATCTGCAGGGCTTGGAAGTGGATGGGAACGTGCCCCTTGGATGTGGGGACTGCCTTTCCCAACCCCAGAAAGTGAGGTGCAAAGCACCACAGGGCATCCTCCTGGGACAGGAATACGCCGTGGCTGTGAGCACAATCATCCGATTGGGCGATGGCTTCCGGAGCAGTCCAGGTTTTTCCGCCATCATCGCTCCAGCGGATTATCAGCTTTTCGGTGATGCTGTTTTCGGCGTAATCGTTGAAAGCGAAACAGGCGGCCAATCGGCCCTGCCATTGCTCCACTGCCACCCCGTGGAGAAAATGATGGGCGCCGGTTTCTGCGACGGTATCAAATATGCAGTGATATTCGATGCTGCCCGGTCTTTTCACGATGCGATTTTCCGAAGAATTTTTCAGTAATTCCCACATAGGATACGCTCCTATCAAAAAAGAGTTTGTATGCGCTTGGTTGCCCGATGAGAAAATTATAGCGGGAACTGCGGCCAAAAACAAGAATCCCGGCGGGAATAATCCGCCGGGAAGCAAATTACAATACTTTATTGAGGAAATCCTTGGTGCGCTGCTGCTGAGGATGGGTGAAGATCTGTTCGGGGGTGCCTTCTTCCACGATCTGGCCCTCATCCATGAAGATAACCCGATGGGCAACTTCCCGGGCAAAGCCCATTTCGTGGGTGACCACCACCATGGTCATGCCCTCTTCTGCCAGCTGCTTCATAACTTCCAGCACCTCGCCTACCATTTCCGGATCCAATGCGGAAGTAGGTTCGTCAAAGAGCATCACCTGAGGCTCCATGCACAGAGCGCGCACGATGGCAATGCGTTGCTTTTGGCCGCCGGACAGCTGGCTGGGATAGGCGCCGCTGCGGTTTTCCAGATTCACCCGGCGCAGCAGCTCCATCGCCTTTTCTTCCGCTTCCGTCTGGCTCTTTTTCAAAAGCTTGATGGGGGCCAGAGTCATATTCTTGAGTACCGTCATATGCGGGAAGAGATTGAAATGCTGGAACACCATGCCCATCTTCTGCCGGTGGATATTGATATTCACTTTGGGATCGGTGATATCCGTGCCCTCGAAGGTGATAGTGCCGTGGGTGGGCATTTCCAGCAGGTTCAGGCAGCGCAGGAAGGTGGATTTCCCGGAGCCGGAAGGGCCGATGACCACCACCACTTCCCCTTTTTTGATATCAGCGTCCACGCCCTGGAGCGCCTTCAGTTTACCGCTGTCAAAATGCTTTTCCAGGCCTCTCACGGAAATGATGGTTTCCGTATTGAGCGTTTGCTGTTTTTCGCCTTCAAAGGGCTTAATCAACTGAACAGGTTTCATGTTTTCAGCGTTCACTGTTGCGCAGCCTCCTTTCCAGCTTGCCCACCAGCCAGGTGAAGAACATCACCAGCACCAGATAAATGATAGCCACTGCGATCAGCGGCAGGAAGGGAGAATAGGTAACGCCCTTGATGATATCCCCCGCCTTGGTCAGATCCGTCACCGCCACATAGCCGGCAACAGAGGTTTCCTTCAAAAGCACGATAAATTCATTGGCCAGGGAGGGCAGCACATTCTTCAGGGCCTGGGGGATGATGATATGCCACATGGTCTGGATATAGTTGAAGCCCAGGCTGCGGCCCGCCTCAAACTGGCCCTGATCGATGCTCATGATGCCGCCGCGGATAATTTCAGCCACATAAGCGCCGGAATTGATGCCGAAGGCGATGATAGCCACGATCACCCCGGATTTCACCGTGCCAAGGAAGCCCAGATTCCAATCCCCAACGGAAACCAGAATGACGAAATAGAACAGCATCAGCTGGATCACCACAGGGGTGCCCCGGATGACGGTGAGGAAGATGCGGCACAGCTTATTGCCAACCTGCAGCAGCCATTTGGCGGGGCCTTTGCGCATCCTGTCGCCGTTCTTATCCCAGGTGGAGCATACGCCGGCCACAATTACGCCGATGATGACGCCCAGGATGGTGGCAAAGAGCGTGATCAGCAGGGTAACGCCCAGTCCGTCCACCAGGAATTCCCACCGGTTTTCATCAATGAAATTCAGTTTAAAATCAGCTACCAGGGGATGCAGCTGCTTGCCGGGGGTCACTTTTCCCCCCATCAGCTCTGCCAATCCCAGCCAGGTATCCAGATTGGCGGCGGCATCCATGGTGATCAGGATTTCTACATAATAGTTTTCATACAGGCTGGGCACCAGGCAGACGGCTTGCACAGCGTCGCTGCCCCCCAGAGGATAAACACAGATCTGCTTTTCCGTCTTTTCCTTGCCAATGGTGCGCCAGCCCCAGGCAGAAGCAGCCTCCTCAGGCGCACTGAAATGAACCGGCGCCTGCCAGTCGGAGGCCAAAGCAGCATCCAACATGGCAATGATTTCGGTCCGCTCCATCTTTTTGCCCGTCACCTGAAACTGACCGGCGTTCAATGCGCTTTTCCCCTTGTAGATAAACTGGGTGGTGAGAGGATCGCCATCCAGATCAGCTGCGTCCTTCACGGCGGAATAATTCCGGGGCGCGGAAATATCCGCGATCTTGTAATAGGGGGAGGTTTCATTTTCGGGATCAGAATGCACTGTCAGCCAGGTAGATTTGATGCCGACGATCTTTTTTTCCACCGGTGCTGCGGGGGCGTTTGTTTCCTCCCGGGAAGCGTCCTGGATATCCCCGGACTCCAGTTGGATTTCCTTCACTTCGATTTTCAGCACATCGGCATTGTGGAACAGGATAAAATATCCCCCGATCGCTGCGAGGGCCAGCACTGCGGCCCATACGCCGATCCTGATCAGCAGTTTTTTTGATTTGCTCATGCCATTCATCCTTTATTTATCATGGGTGCCTAAACAGCACAACAGCCTCCCCAGGTACGGGGAGGCTCCGCAAAGGGCGGATGGAAGGAACGCTTCCATTGTTGTGAAAGAAATGCTTATTCAGCGGGGATATACTTTTCCACGATGGCGGCCACGGTGCCGTCAGCGATCAGCTCGGCCAGAGCAGCGTCGATCTTTTCCAGCAGCTCGGTATTTTCCAGGGCCACGGCGATGGCGTAATCTTCCACAGCGTAGGCGGTTTCCAGCAGCACCAGGCCTTCATTGGCGGCCACGAAAGCCTTGGCAGGCTCGTTATCGATGATGACGCAGTCGGCCTTGCCGGTGATGAGGGCCATCACGGCGTCGGCGCCGCTCTTATACTTGCCTACGTTTTCAGCGCCGAAATCATCGGTGCAGTAGATATCACCGGTGGTGGATTCCTGCACGGCGATGGTGTAGGAAGCGCCTTCCGCATAAAGATCATCCACGCAGGTGATGGGGGAGCCTTCCTTCACGATGATGGCCTGCACGCCGGTGGCATAGGTGGCGGAGAAATTCACGCTCTGCAGACGTTCGTCGGTCACGGTCATGCCGGCCATACCGATATCAACCTTGCCGGTGGAAACGGCGGCGATGATGGCGCCAAAGTCCATATCCACGATTTCCAGTTCCATGCCCAGCTTTTCGGCGATGGCGGCGGCGATTTCAGCATCGATGCCCACGATCACGCCGTCTTCATAGAATTCATAGGGGGGGAACTGGGCATTGGTGCCCATCTTCAGCACGGGCTTATCCTCTTCGGCGAAAGCGGAAACCAGGGTGAGGGAGAGGCACAGAGCCAGGATCATAGCGATAATCTTTTTCATTTTCATTTCCTCCTGAAAAATTGATGTCATCCTTGAGAACGAGGCCAGTATACCACCGAATCCGCCCCCTGTCAATAGACAAAATGAATTTTTATTCAAAAAATTCGCATTTTTCTGTATTTTCGATGTATTTTATGCATGTTATTCACTATTGTATGCACATATGGATAAAATCGTGCCATTTCATACATCTGCGAATGAATAGAAAGAAAAATCCGCTTGTGCAATGGTGAAGGAAATGTGATTTTTCTTGACAAATGCCTGCTTTCATCGTATAATGCTCCCATCCCCGGGATGAGGAAGGACATGTTTTTATCCCTTCGGCCTTCAGAGAGCGGGCGGCTGGTGAAAGCCCGCAGGCACAGGATAAAAAAACCACCTTCTGACTGGCGGCGGCCTGCGTCCGATATCGCGCTGCATCAAGGGGCCTGATTCAGGGGGCTTTATGCCAATGGAAAGCATCCCCCCAGGCAACAAGGGTGGAACCGCGGGCGAAAAGAAATTCACGCTCGTCCCTTCATCATGTGAAAGGGACGGGCGTTTTTGTATGTCCATCCCGACAAAACAAAAAGGGAGGAACCCAACATGGTCATCACGCTGAAAAATGGACAAAAGGAATTTGAAAACGGCATGAACGCCCTGGATATTGCCGGGCAATTGAGCCAGGATCTGAAAAAGCAGGCCCTGTGCGCCCGGGTAAACGGGGAAATCGTGGAGCTGGTAAAGCCCCTGAATGAAGACTGCACCCTGGAAATTCTCACCTTCGAAGATAACGAAGCCAAGAAGGTTCTGCGCCACACCGCATCCCATGTGCTGGCCCAGGCGGTGAAAAAGCTGCGTCCCGACGCCAAGCTGGCCATCGGCCCCGCCATCGATAATGGTTTCTATTACGATTTCGATGTGAACGAGCCCTTCACCCCCGATTTCCTCAAGGAAGTGGAAAAGGAAATGGGCCGCATCGTAAAGAAGAACGACCGGCTGGAGCGGTTCGAGCTGCCCCGGGCGGAAGCCATCGCCCTGATGGAAGAAAAGAATGAGCCCTACAAGGTAGAACTGATTCAGGATCTGCCGGAAGACGCCGTTATCTCCTTCTATAAGCAGGGGGATTTCACTGATCTGTGCGCCGGCCCCCATCTGCCCTCCACGGGCAAGGTGAAGGCCTTCAAGCTCACCTCCATCGCTGGCGCCTACTGGCGGGGCAGCGAAAAGAATAAGATGCTGCAGCGCATCTACGGCACCGCTTTCTTTGATAAGGCGGAAATGGAAGAATACCTGAAGGCCCAGGAAGAGGCCCTCAAGCGCGATCATAACAAGCTGGGCCGGGAACTGGAATACTTCACCACCGTGGAATCCATCGGCCAGGGACTGCCCATTCTGCTTCCCAAGGGTGCCAGGGTGATTCAGCTGCTTCAGCGCTGGGTGGAAGATACGGAACAGAAGGCCGGCTATCTGCTCACCAAGACCCCTCTCATGGCCAAGCGGGATCTGTACAAGATTTCTGGCCACTGGGATCATTATCTGGACGGTATGTTCATCCTGGGCGATCCCTACGATGAAGAAAAGGAATGCTTCGCCCTCCGTCCCATGACCTGCCCCTTCCAGTATCAGGTGTATCTGAATCGTCAGCGCTCCTACCGCGATCTGCCCATGCGGCTGGGTGAAACCTCCACCCTCTTCCGCAATGAGGATTCCGGCGAAATGCACGGCTTGATCCGGGTTCGCCAGTTCACCATCTCCGAAGGCCATCTGGTGCTGCGCCCCGATCAATTGGAAGAAGAATTCAAGGGCTGCCTGGAATTGGCCAAGTATATGCTGGGCACGGTGGGCATGCTGGAAAACTGCACCTTCCGCTTCTCTCAGTGGGATCCGGAAAACCCCAAGGGCAAATACGAAGGCACCAAGGAGCAGTGGGATGAAGCCCAGGCTGTGATGGGCAAGATCCTGGATCATCTGGGCGTCAATTACACCATCGGCATTGACGAAGCCGCCTTCTACGGCCCCAAGCTGGATATCCAGTATAAGAACGTCTTCGGCAAGGAAGATACCATCGTTACCATCCAGATCGATATGCTGCTGGCCGAAAAATTCGGCATGGAATATGTGGACGCCGACGGCCAGAAGAAGCGCCCCTACATCATCCACCGCACCTCCCTGGGCTGCTACGAG
>SVGR01000118.1 GCA_015056265.1 Clostridiales bacterium | reverse complement strand
GGTGCCTTCAAAATTCTCCAGGGCGTCTTCCAATACTTCTCGGCTATCCATATCCAGATGGTTAGTCGGTTCGTCCAGCAGCAGCAAATTATCCTTATGCAGCATCAGCTTGGTAAGGGCAACCCTGCCCTTTTCACCGCCGGAAAGGGTGCGGATGGGCATGAATACATCCTCTCCCGTAAACAGGAAAAGCCCCAGCGCCCCCCGCACATCCGACTGTTCCATTCTGGGAAAAGCATCCCATACTTCATCAAGCACAGTCTTTTCCGGATGCAGGGATCGCTGCTGCTGATCGTAGTATCCAGGATCCACATTGGCCCCCCACCGGATAACGCCGGCATCAGGATCAATTTCTCCCACAAGACAGCGCAGCAAAGTAGATTTACCAATCCCGTTAGGGCCAAGCAGCGCCACTCTGTCCCCTGCCCGCAAATTCAAATTTACATTTTGAAATAATTGTCTTTCTCCAAAGGCCTTGGAAAGCTGGCGGATATCCAGCACATCCTCACCCGTTCTGCGTTTAGCCTCAAATCGGAAGCGCACCTGCTTTTCATCCTCCGGACGCTCCAGTCTCTCCACTTTTTCCAGCCGTTTTTCCCGACTTTCGGCAGCCTTGATGGATTTTTCACGATTAAAGGATTTATACCGGGCGATGATGGCCTCTTCCCGGGCAATGAATTTCTGCTGCTGCTCCCATGCCCGCATGCGGATTTCAAAGCGCTGGGTGCGCTCCGGCAGATATTTGGAATAATTGCCTTCGTATTGCTCTGCCACCCCTAGCAGCAATTCGGTAATGTGGGTGCACACCCGATCCAGAAAATATCGGTCATGGGATACCACGATCAGTGCGCCCCTGTATTCACACAAATACGTTTCCAGCCAACTGAGGGCCTGCAGATCCAAGTGGTTGGTGGGTTCGTCCAGCAGCAATAGATCCGGCTTCTGCAGCAGCAGCTTGGCCAAGCAAAGTCGGGTCAATTCTCCGCCGGAAAGCAGGCTGGCCGGCTGATCATACTGTTCCTTTTTGAATCCAAGACCGCTGAGCACCCCCTGAATCAGGGATTTCCAAGCGTAACCATCCGCCCGTTCAAAGGCATCGTTCATCCGGGCGTAGGAATCTCCCAGACGAATCAATTCCTGCTCGTCAGTGATGAGGGCCATTTTTTCTTCCATGGCCCGCATCTTTTCCTCCATGGCAAACACCGGGGCGTATACATCCTTCAGCTCCTCAAAGACTGTGGCGCCTTCCCGGGCGGCGTATTGCTGTTCCATATAGCCCACCCGCATGCCCTTCATCAAAGAAATGCTGCCCCCATCGGCATATTCCTTACCCGCCAGGATGCGCATCAGCGTGGATTTACCACAGCCGTTCACCCCCACCAGGCCCATACGCTGGCCATTTTGCAGGGTAAGATTTACATCCTTTAGCACTTCATTTCCGCCGAAGGCTTTTTGCAAGTTTTGGACGGTTAAAATAATCATCTTATCTCCCACGCTTCCAAATCATTCAAAGCACTGAACACATCTTCTCTTGGCATGCCGGCCGGGATCAGGGTGCTGTCCGGCAAAAGCAGCATACTCTCCAGCATTTCTTTTCCCTGGGCGATGGCGTCCGCCGGATCACGGGCCAATTCCAACCCGTTGAAAATGGCGTCCTCGCAATCTTCCAGATAATCCCCCGCCAGGAAAAACCGGGCGCAACGCAGATAATCTTCTTCTGTCAGATCCGCTGCGCAGGCCTGCATCAGCTCTTTGAGCCTTGGGCTGCGCTCTGCACACAATGCTTCTTCCGCATATAACGAGGAAAGGAGCCGCAATGTTCTAAGCAGCACCCCATCCCGATCCATCGGATGCAAATCCATGGTACGGGCACGCAAATACAGCAGTTCGCTGAGGATCAAAAGCCCTCTTGGTGGTAAAAGCTGCTCCAGCGTCTCATCAGAAAGGGCCAATGCCGCATCCAGAGACATACCACACTGCTCCCGACAGGCAATATTGAGGGCCAGATGGCGTTCCGCACCCCTGGTTATTTTCTTCAGCTTCCGAAAAAACTCACCCATCATTTCGATAAGGCGCAGCACATAATCCCGCTGAAAGGCCACCTGATTCCCTCCGCTTCATTGCCTCTTAACACAAATAAAGGGCTGACCATCAACCTGTCAGCCCCTTTGCAAACCCAATCGTCAACCAGCTATCAGATAGCCAGCATGATCACGGCCAGAACAACAAACACCGTGGCGGAAGCCTTGGTGGCCAGGGCCAGCTTGCCTTCCAGCGTGGTGGCCTTATTCTTGCCGAAGAAAGATTCGCTGCTGCTGCTGCCAGCCAGGGCGCTCATCCCATCGGATTCGCTGGACTGAAGCAGAACGGTGATAATCAGGACGATGGCGGAAATAACCATCAGAATGCTCAGAACAATCGTCATACGAAATCTAACCTCCTTGAAATCAACGCAAGACATATTCTATCATAGTTCCTGTAAAATTACAAGCACCAAAGAAAAAAATTGACAGAAAAAACGGCAGAAAATTCAGAAAAATTATTTTTCTTCCGCAAGTTCACCCGTCGGATCCCGGCGGATGCCTGTTTTATTATGCAGCCATTTGCCGGAAAGCACAAACCAGCCAGCCAGTACCACCGCACACAGGGAAGCAGCAGGGGCAGCGGCACCCACACCCAGCAATCCCCAGCCCAATACCGATCCGCAAACCAGCGCCACAGGAATGCGCAGGAACAAGGAAGACAAGGAACCGGTGAGCATGGTAAAGGTGGTATGCCCTGCTCCCATGATCAGGCCGTTGAAGCAAAAGAGCGCAGGTACCAGCAGATAATCGAAACTGAATGCCCGCATATACTGGATGCCGTTTTCGATGGTAATGGGATTTTGATCGAAAATACCGATGATCGGGCCCGGCAGCAGCTGCACCAGTGCAAAGATCGTCACTCCAAGGCTCATAGCGATGGAAATGCCCACCCACAGGGATTTCTTGGCCCGCTCAAATTGCCCGGCCCCAATATTCTGGGCCGCAAAGGCGCTTACAGAGGAAGACATGGCAACTGCCGGCAGGATGGCAAAGGAATTGAACTTGCCCACCACGCCCACGGCAGCGGAGGCCTCGGTGCCGCCGATGGCATTGACCAGCGCCGTCATCACCAGGAAGGAAATATTGACGATGATGCTCTGCACAGAGGAAGGAATACCGATCTTGATCATCATCTTCACTTTTTCGGCCTGCATCCGGAAGGAGCGCAGTTTGAAATCGAAAATAAACCGGGACCGGGAAAGATACAGTGCGGAAATCAGGAAGGATACGGCCTGTGCAACCACCGTGGCCCAGGCGGCGCCGGCGGCGCCCATATTAAATCCCTTTACCAGCAGCAAATCCAGCACAATATTGATCACGCAGGCAATACCCACGAAAAACAGCGGTCGAATGGAATCGCCCAATCCACGCTGGATGGAGGCAATGGCGTTATAGCCGAAAATGAACAGGGTGCCGGTCAGGCAGATAATCAGATAATCCCGGGCATGCTGGAACGCCTCCGGCGGCGTTTGCAGCAAATGCAGCAGCGGCCCGGACAGAGCAATCATCAGCACCATTATGACCACCCCGGCAATGCCCAGCATGGTGAACATGGTGCCCACGGTCTGGGATGCATCCTTCTGCTTTTTGGCGCCCACATACTGGCCCACCATCACCGTGCCGGCCACCGTCAGCCCGCTGATCATCATGGCAACCAGATGGGTGATCTGACTGCCGATATTCACACCGGAGAGAATGGCCGTACGGACGGCAGGATCAGGGTTTGACCAATTGCCCACCACCAACATGTCCACCGCTCCGTAAAGCGCCTGCAGAATATTGGAAAGCAAAAATGGCATGGAAAAAGCGATCAGGCTCTTCCCGATGGACCCCTGGGTAAAATCCTTTTGTAACTTGCTCATGTGTGTTTTCCTTTCTGGTGCAAATTACACACCAGTTTATAATTTTACTGCAATCCCTGAAAAAAAGCAAGATATCCCGATAAATTACCCCGCCAATGGGGCGGATGATTCCATTGCAATCATCCGTATTTGTAAATATTTTCGTGTTTTTTCCCTATTCATCCATGGACGTTTTTTGCCCGCTGAAACACCAAGAGTTTTGCAAAAAAACTTCGAATTTTTTTCATTTTGTGCGTGCAATTACAGAGAAAGTATGCTATTATAATATATGGTGCAAAAGATTTTGCCTCAAGGCAAAAGATTGTAAGGAGGTATTTTACTGTCATGGCGGACATGAAAGAAAAGTTTGCTCTGCTGGAGCAGGTCATCGCTGAACACAAAAATCAGCCCGGTGCCCTGATGCCCGTAATGCAGAAAGCCCAGGGTATCTTTGGCTGCCTTCCCATGGATGTGCAGAAAGTTATCGCCGAAGGTCTGGGTGTTACTCTGAGCGAGGTGTATGGCGTTGCCACCTTCTATGCCCAGTTCACTCTGGAACCCAGCGGAAAATACATCATCAGCGTGTGCCTGGGTACCGCCTGCTACGTCAAGGGCGCCCAGAAGGTGCTGGATAAGCTGAGCGAAGTGCTGGATGTGCCCTTTGGCAAGACCACTGCCGACGGCCTGTTCACCCTGAACCCCACCCGCTGCCTGGGCGCTTGCGGCCTGGCCCCTGTTATGACCATCAACGACGACGTATACGGCCGTCTTACCCCCGACGATATCCCCGGCATCATCGCAAAGTATCGGGAAAAGGAACAGGCATAAAACATGCGTGATCTTTCCCTGCATCTGCTGGATCTGGCACAGAACAGCGTAAGGGCCCAGGCGGCGTTGGTCTCCCTTTCGGTGCTGCTTTCGGATGAGGGCATCCTCTCCCTGATCATCGAAGATGACGGCTGCGGCATGAGCGAAGAATTGCTGGCACGTGTGCAAAGCCCCTTCGCCACCACCCGCACCACAAGAAAAGTGGGCCTGGGCATTCCCATGATGGCTGAAAATTGCCGCCTGGCCGGTGGGAATCTTTCCCTGCAAAGCCAGGTGGGCAAGGGCACCCGCCTCACCGCCACCCTGAATACCGCATCCATCGATTGCCTTCCCTTGGGCGATCTGGCGGGGACGGTGACGGCACTGGTATCGGCCAATCCGGATAAACCGGATTTCACCCTCTGCTGCCGCTCCACAAAAGGAGAAATGCAGTTTGATACCCGGGAAATCCGTCAGGCATTGCAGGGCGTTCCCCTCAACGAACCGGAAATCATCGCCTGGATGATGGAATCTCTTCAGGAAGAAATACAACCAATCTTTGGAGGTGTCTTATTATGAAATCTCTGGCTGAACTGGAAGCCATTCGTCAAAAGACGCTGAGCCGCATCAACATGCGCAAGGAAGACGAAAAGCAGTCCGTCCGCGTTGTAGTCGGCATGGCCACCTGCGGCATCGCTGCCGGCGCCCGCCCCGTGATGCTGGGCTTCATGGATGAAATCAGCAAGCGCGGTCTCAATCATGTAACCGTGTCCCAGACCGGCTGCATCGGTATGTGCCGTCTGGAGCCCATGGTGGATGTATATCTGCCCGGTCAGGAAAAGGTGACCTACGTGCATGTGACCCCCGAAAAGGTGGGCCGCATCGTCGCTGAACACATCGTCAACGGCCGCCCTGTGGAAGAATACACCATCGGCGCCACCGAAGATAAATAAGCAAACCGCTGATTTTAGGAGGAATTGCCCATGGATATCTATCGCGCACATGTGCTCTGCTGCGGCGGTACCGGCTGCACTTCGTCCGGTTCTGCGCAGATCATCGAGCGCTTTGAAGAAAAGATCAAGGAAGCCGGGCTCGAAAAGGAAGTTAAGGTTATCCGCACCGGCTGCTTCGGCCTTTGCGAAGCCGGCCCCGTGGTTATCGTTTACCCCGAAGGCACCTTCTATTCCCGCATCAAGGTAGAAGATGTGGATGAAATCGTATCCGAACATCTGCTCAAGGGCCGCAAGGTTCAGCACCTGGTGTATGCCGATCATGCCACCCATGAACAGAATGCCAACAAGGGCCTCACCGATATCAACTTCTACAAGCATCAGCATCGTCTTGCCCTGCGCAACTGCGGCGTCATCGATCCTGAAAACATCGATGAATACCTGGCTTTCGACGGCTACAAGGCCCTGGAAAAGGCTTTGACCAGCATGACCCGGGAAGAAGTCATCGATGAAATTCTCAAGTCCGGCCTGCGCGGCCGCGGCGGCGGCGGCTTCCCCACCGGCCTGAAGTGGAAGTTCACCTACAACTCCCAGGCCGATCAGAAGTACGTTGCCTGCAACGCTGACGAAGGCGACCCCGGTGCTTTCATGGATCGTTCCATCCTGGAAGGCGACCCCCATGCTGTCATCGAAGCCATGGCCATCGCCGGCTATGCCATCGGCGCTTCCGAAGGCTATGTGTACGTCCGTGCTGAATATCCCATCGCTGTTAAGCGTCTGCAGATCGCTATCGATCAGGCCAAGGAATACGGATTGCTGGGCGAAAACATCTTCGGCACTGGCTTCAACTTCAATATGTTCATCCGTCTGGGCGCCGGCGCCTTCGTCTGCGGCGAAGAAACCGCTCTGATGCGCTCTATCGAAGGCAAGCGCGGCGA
>SVGR01000117.1 GCA_015056265.1 Clostridiales bacterium | reverse complement strand
TAGCGATATTACGCAGATTGATGATCATCATATTGGTATTCTATATGAAGCCTGGACGGGTGAATGGGTGAACGATGACCTGGAAGCATACTGCATCGAATGGCAGATATTGGAAATGAAATAAAAAAGGGGTTTAATTATGAAACATAGTGTGAGTTATCCTCTGACTTTATCCCAATTTCAGGCGTCAGAAGGCTTCTGGAAGGATAAGATGGAGCTTGTCCGCAAAGAGGTAATCCCCTATCAGTGGGATATGCTCAATGATCGGGTGGAAGGAGCAGCGCCCAGCTACTGCATGCGAAACTATAAAACTGCAGGAAAGTACATTCGCGAAAATAAGGTTGAAGATTCTTTTTCAAATAATTTGGAAGGAATGTACCGCGGATTTCAGGTGCTGCCCAAGGATCCTGAAAACCTGGAGGATACATTCTATGGCTTCGTTTTTCAGGACAGCGATTTTTCCAAATGGATTGAAGCGGTTGCCTATTCTTTAAGCAATCATCCTGATGCTGAACTGGAAAAAATTGCGGATGAAGCCATTGATGTGGTCTGCGCCGCCCAGCTGGAAAATGGGTATCTGGATACCTACTTTATCATCAATGGGATGAGCGGTCATTTTCAGAATCTTACTGATTTGCATGAATTGTATTGCTTCGGGCATCTTGCTGAAGGCGCCGTGGCCTATTATCATGCCACCGGGAAAGATAAACTATTGAAGGCAGCCATGCGGTATGCCGATTATATCGGCCAATGCTTCGGTCCGGAAGAGGGAAAGAGAAAGGGATATCCCGGTCACGAAGAGGCTGAAATGGCCCTGGTGCGGATGTATGAAGCAACCGGAGACGAAAAGTATCTGAATCTCAGCCGTTTCTTTGTTGATGAACGGGGAAAGAAGCCCTATTATTGGGATAGCGAACCATCATGCCATGGTTTTAGATTCTGGGCCAAACGGGATGAGAATGACGAGGGATACCAGTATCATCAGGCGCATCGCCCGGTAAGAGAACAGGATGAAGCGGTGGGCCATGCAGTGCGGGCCATGTATCTGTATTCGGGCATGGCGGATGTAGCGCGGCTTACGGATGATGAAACGCTGAGGGAAGCCTGCCGAAAGCTTTGGCGCAGCACTGTACGGGAAAAGATGTATATTACAGGTGCCATCGGCAGCACCCATGTTGGCGAAGCTTTCTCTTTCCCCTTTGATTTGCCCAATGATACTGCATATGCGGAAACCTGCGCTTCCGTCGGCCTGATCTTCTTTGCCAGAAGAATGCTGCAGATGGAAGCGGACAGCGAATACGCCGATATCATGGAAAAGGCGCTGTATAATACCGTGCTTGGCGGCATGGCCTTGGACGGAAAGAGCTTTTTCTACGTCAATCCCCTGGAAGTACTCCCACAAGCCAGCCGGAAGGACGCCCGGAAGGCCCATGTGCTGCCGGTGCGGCCCAAGTGGTTCGGCTGCGCCTGCTGCCCGCCCAATATTGCCCGGCTGATCAGTTCTCTGCCCATGTATGCCTATACGGAAAATGAAGATACGCTGTTCATGCATCTTCATATGGCGGGGAAAGTAAGCAAGCAGGTGGGCGATAAAACGGCCTTATTCCAGGTGAACTCCAATATGCCCTGGCACGGCAAGGTGGATATCTGCTATTGCGGCAGGGAAAGTACGGATATGACGTTGGCTGTCCGCATCCCCGGCTGGTGCGAAAAATGGCAGGCAGAAGGCATTGAAAAGTTTGATCAGCGGATCGAAAAGGGATATTGCTACCTGACGGGCACATGGACGGAAGGTACGAACATTTCCTTCTGCTTTGAAATGGTCCCCCGGTTCTATCAGGCAGATGAGCGTGTACGGGAAGATATCGGCAAGGTAGCGCTGATGAAAGGCCCGGTGGTGTATTGCGCTGAAGAAGCGGATAACGGGAAAAATTTGCATCTGCTTCAAGTAATTCCGGAAGGTGAAATACGCGAAGAATGGAGCGACATTCTTGGAATCACGCTGCCCGTTCTATCTATACAGGGCGAAAGGAAAACGCCCGCCTCTACTCTAAATACATTGTACACTCCTTATGAAAAGAACACATATGAAGCAACGGAAGTGAAAATGATCCCGTATTTCGCCTGGGCCAATCGCGGCGAAAATGAAATGACAGTATGGCTGCGGCAAAAATAAGGTTTGTGCCGGCGTCATATGCCAAAGAATGGAATAAAGATATCGAAGGATAGCATCATGAAACTCAACATGAAGGTCAATATGGTCACCGACCGGCCGATAAAGGCCATTCTGCTCTTTACGCTGCCGATGCTCATCGGTAATTTGTTTCAGCAACTCTATGTTATGGTGGATACCGTGATTGTCAACCGCTCTCTGGGAGAGGCTGTTCTGGCAGCGGTTGGGTGTACGGGCACCATCAATTATTGGGTATCGGGCATTGTGACGGGATTTGTGACTGGTCTGTGCGTTGTTATCTCCCAATACTTCGGCGCAAAGGATGAGGAGGGCGTGAAGCGCAGCTTTGCAGCCAGTATCATCCTCAGCGTAGGGATTGCAGTTACGGTAACGCTTTTGTCCGTTGTTCTCTCTCGGCCGCTGCTGGTACTGCTCAATACTCCTGAAGCCACCTTGGAAGAGGCCACGCGGTATTTGCATGTGCTCTTTGGAGGTCTGAGTGCCAGCGTTGTGTTCAACCTGGCGGTTGGCGTGATCCGCGCGCTGGGAGAGAGCAGAAAGGCGCTTTATTTCCTGGTGCTGATGTGCCTGATCAATACGCTGATGGATTATATTTGCGTATGCCTGTTGAATATGGATGTGGCGGGCGTTGCGTTGGCATCGGTGCTGTCCCAGCTGATTGCGGGGGTGCTGTGCTTCGTATTTGTAAAAAAGAAGATGCCCCAGTTCAGCATCCGGCGGCGGCATTTTATTGAGGCAAAGGGTGAATTGAAGCGCTGCCTGCGCATAGCATTGCCTATGGGTTTTCAAACGCCTATTGTGGGCGTGGGGCTGCTGGCGCTTCAATATGCTATCAATACCCTGGGCCCGGATGCGCAGACTGCCTATACCGCCGCCACCCGTATCCATAATTTTTCTGAAACCATCTTCATTTCTTTCGGGGTGACGATGTGTACCTATGTGGCTCAGAACTACGGCGCGGGGAAGATGGAACGCATCAAAAAGGGCGTTTTCCAATGCACGCTGATTGGGCTGGGCACAACTGGCGTATTCCTCCTGATTCATCTCTTCGGCGGTCGGATGCTGCTGGAATCTGTTATCGGTATCCAGAGCGCTAATGTGCTGGAGATGGGCGGTTCCTATCTGGTATATCTTGGCATTGGCAATGTATTCCTGGTGCTGATCTATATTTTCCGCAATACCTTGCAGGGCCTGGGCCGCACTACCATGCCCGTGATTTCCGGATTCGTGGAAAGCGCAGTGCGTATCTTGGCGGCCGTTGTATTGGTGGGAATGCTTGCCTTTGGCGGCGTAAAGCTTGCCCATCCGCTGGCCTGGACCGGCGCCGGGATCCTGCTGGTCTTCGCTTACGCTTGGATTATGCGTTATCGCTTGCCTGCTGGAGGGAATCCGCTGCAAAAAGAAGAAAAGGTGAGTATCTGATCAAAGCCGCAGGCATTGCCTGCGGTTTTTATTGATCAGCACTGGATAAATTATAATGAATTTCTTGAAAAGGATTGAAATAATGGGAAAATATTGTTATAATATAGAAAACCAAATGAAAGGATGCGTTAATTATGGGAAAGTTTGTTATCCGGGAAAAGAACGATAAATTCAGCTTCCGTCTCAAGGCAGGTAACGGGGAAGTCATTGCCGCATCTCAGATGTACAAGAGTCTGCAGACTTGCAAGGCCGGTATCGCCTCTGTGGCCACCAATGCCCCCATCGCCAATCTGGAAAACCAGACTGAAGAAGGCTACGCTGTGCAGAAGCACCCCAAGTTTGAGGTGTACCAGGATAAGGCCGGCGAATACCGCTTCCGCCTGAAGGCAAAGAACGGCCAGAACATCTGCGCCTCCGAAGGCTATACCGCTCTGAAGAGCTGCCTCAACGGCGTTGAATCCGTTCGGAAGAACGCCGTAGACGCTAAGGTGGAAATGGAAGAGGCCTGAGATGGATATTCAGAAAATTATTGAAGATATCGTTGAAAAGCTGACCGGCGATGATCAACTGATGGAGAATTTCAAGAAGGATCCTATCAAGACCGTTACCGGCGCCCTGGGCATCAAGCTGGACGGCGATCTGCTGAACGGCGTGATTGAAGCCGTAAAGGGCAAGCTGCAGCTGGATGATCTGGCTGAAAAAGCCGGCGGCATCCTGGGCGGCATCAAAGGCCTGTTCGGCAAATAAACATAACAACCAGAATTGACAGTACTGCCAAATGGCGGTGCTGTTTCTTTAAACAAAAAGCCGGAAGATGCGATCATCTTCCGGTTTTTATTGAAGCATGTTTCATTAGGCTCGGGAATTTTCATCGGTTGCGGCCAAGTAAGCGCCCAGCAGCATGATGGGCAATGCAATCCAGAAAAGATAATCGGGCAGCTTCTGGAAAAGAAGCAGGGAAAGCAGCGCCCCAATGAAGGGGGCAAAGGCATAATAGGCGCTGGTTTTGGCGGCCCCCAGAGTACGCTGGGCATATACATAGAAGTAAATGCTCAGGCCATAGGCCACAAAGCCCAGCAGCAGGGAAAAAATCATGGGCCAGAGGGCGGGAAGGCTTTCTCCAGCGATGAAGGCCACAATCAGCGCCCCTGCACCGGAGCCGAAGCCTTTTACAATCACGATCTCCAGGGGATTTTTTTCGGACAGCCGCCGGGTGCAGTTGTTTTCAAAGCCCCAGCAGACGCAGGAGCCCAGCACCATCAGCGATCCTGCCGACAGAGAGAGGGATTCACCCCCTTCAATGGACAACAGGATGGAGGAAACTGTAACCAGTCCGATGGCCAGCCAAAGCTTTTTTGTGATTTTTTCCCGGAACAAAAGCAGCGCGATCAGACTGGTGGCCACGATTTCAAAATTGTTGAGCAGGGATGCGCTGGCGGCGCTGCTGCTTTTGATGCCCAGCATCAGAAGGATGGGAGCCGCGATGTCCAGCAGGATCATGGCAATGGTGTAGGGCAGATCGGACAGAGTAAGCGGCGGTTCCGTCCGCTTAATCCTCATGCCTTTTTGAATGCCCCACACGGCAGACATTCCAATTCCCGCCCCCAGATAGAGAAAGCCTGCCATCATGGAAGGGGCCACTGCATCCTCGCCCATGATCAGTTTGGAAAGGGGAGCGTTCAAGGCATAAAGTGCCGCCGCAAGAAATGCGAAAAACAGCGCCTTATGATCAGCATTTGTCTTAGACATGGCAGGCAAAGGCCACCCAATCGCCCTTATGCTGGATTTCATCGATGATGTACCCGGCGGAAAGAAGGGCGGTGTTTACATCTTCTTCCGCTTCTGCGATGATACCGGAGCAGATGAATTTGCCCCCGGGCATCAGATGATTTTTAAGCGGCGCTGCCAGCATGCAGATGACAGGGGCCAGAATATTGGCAACCGCAAAATGAAACCGCTGGGAAAGCCCCTGGAGCAGATCGCCTTCCCGCACCTCGATGGCATCGGCAAGGCCGTTATGCTCCACATTTTCAATGGCGACCCGCACGGCGTCGGGATCGATATCCACGGCCACAATGCCCTTGGCCCCCAGCCGTGCCGCCGCAATGGCCAGAATGCCGCTGCCGGTGCCTACATCCAGCAGCGTGCCGCCCTGATAGTATTTCTCGATCAGGCCTACGCACATGGCGGTGGTTTCGTGGGTGCCGGTACCGAAGGCCATGCCGGGATCGATTTCGATCAGCAGATCGTCGGGCTTCAGGTCAAAGGGCTCCCAGGTGGGTTTTACTACCATATGATCTCCCAGCCGGAAGGGCTTATAATACTGCTTCCAATTGTTCGCCCAGTCTTCTTCCTTTACGCCCTGGAGGGTGAGAGAAAGATCGCCCATGCCGGGATTTTTCAGCAGGGATAACTGCTCCTTCAGGGAGCCGACGATCTGATTCAAGGTTTCTTCATCAAACCAGGCCTTTACCTGCACATCCTCGGGCATGGCGTCGATGACGGATTGATCCATCAGTTCCCAGTTGGCGGTGGGCTTATCGGGATCGGGCAGATCCGCCCGGTCAAGGATCTGGGTGCCGGCGGCGCCCAGACGCATCAGCAGATCGGAGATGATTTCCGAACCGTAGGTGCTGGTGGAAATGGTAACTTCCGTGTATTCCATCATAGTTTTATTCCTCCGTATGATTGATCAGGCCCATAACCACCACGTCGTGATACCGGCCCTCCCTGAACATTTCTTCTTTTAACACGCCTTCCCTTACAAAACCGCATTTTTCATAACAGCGAAGGGCCCCTTCATTAAAGGCAAAAACCGTGGCTTTGATCTTATGAAGATTCATTTCTTCAAAGCCGAATTTGCACAAAAGCCGGATAGCGTCCGTTCCAAATCCTTTTCCGTGGAGATGCTTTTCCCCGATGAGGATGGCCAGTTCCGCCACCCGGTTTTTCCAATTGACCTTCACAAAGCCGCATTTGCCGATGAAGCGGTTTTCAGCAATGGTTTCAATGGCGAATTGATATTCCCCGGCGGTGAAGCTGGTGGAATTGCCCATGGTGCGGGCTTCATCCTCCACGGTGGAGGGAT
>SVGR01000116.1 GCA_015056265.1 Clostridiales bacterium | reverse complement strand
GCCGCCAAGGCCGGCAACCCCCGTGCTCAGCTGGCCCGGGATATGCTGGTTTACGGCATCCGCAAGTATATTGGCTCCTATGCCGCCGCCATGAACGGTGTGGATGTGATCGTGTTCACCGCCGGCATCGGCGAAAACAACTATGGTCTGCGCGAAGATATCATGGCTGGCTTCGAATACATGGGTGCTAAGCTGGATAAGGAAAAGAATGCTGCTTTGGCCTGGCCCAATGTGCATGAGGCCGTCATCTCTACCGATGACAGCAAGGTGATCATCTGCGTCATCCCCACCAATGAAGAAATCGCCATCGCCCGGGATACCCTGGAGCTGGTGCAGAAGTAATTCAAAACTACATCCATTCAGGCGGTCTGCCTATAGGCGGGCCGCTTTTTCATGTGTAAAATTTCTTTCCTGCGTTGACAAAAAGGATAAACCGCACTACAATGGAATAGAATCTGGTATGTTTATAAAAAGGGGGTGAACCAAATGGCCAGAGATCAGCGTGAGCAGGAACAGTACCGGCCGGCATATCCGCCGGATCCGCAAAAAAATATGGTATACAGAACCCAGGATGATTGGACGGCCTATCCGGAAGCCCCCTATGATCGGGAGCGAACAGGGTATTATGCTCCGGCGTCGTCCGGGCAATCCTGGGCCGTGGGCGGCACCCCCCGGAAGCAGAGGCACAATGAATTGTGGGTGGCCGCGGCGCTGATATCCGCTGCTGTGCTGGCGCTGATGATTTATTATCTGTATACCCTCTATCAGCCCAGCATTGCCTTCCGCCAAAAGGTGGAGCGGGTGCAGCAGGATACCTTCGCTGAAGGCGTGGTGGTGGACGGGGTGCATATCGGCGGCATGACCCGGGCGGAAGCCAATAGGGTCCTGCAGCAAGGGCATCAGCAGCTGGAGGGAAACCTGAACATCACGCTGCTTGTAGATGATCAGACCTGGGTGATCACCCCGGAAGAACTGCCCTTCCAGCGGAATATTGATGCCACATTGGATACAGCATATGCGATTGGCCGGCAGGGCAATAAGGAAACGCTGTCTTCTTCCATTACGCCCATGGAATACCGCTATGCCCATTTGTATCACACTGCCTCCAACGGGGCCTATTAGTATACCCATGTGACCTATGATCCGGCCACGGTGCGGGAATTGGTGGGTATCATTGAAAGCTGGATCAACCGGGAACCTCAGAATTCTCAAATCTATTCCTTTGATTTCAATACACGCACCTTCACCTTTACCCAGGATCAGATGGGTGCCCGGCTGGATGGGGATGAGCTGTATAATCTGATCCGGGACGCGCTGGATCGGAAGGATTACCAGGCCGTGATTTCCGTCTCTTCCACACCGCTGACGCCTTCTGTCACCCGGGTAGAACTGATGAATTCCTTTTCCCTGATTTCTTCTTTCACCACCGAAACCACCAATGACGCCAACCGCAACCAGAATATCATCCTGGCATGCCAGGCGGTGAACCGTGCAGTGCTGCCGGGGGAAACCTTCTCCTTCAATCAAGCCACCGGCCAGCGCACCGAACAGAAGGGTTATCTGCCTGCCGCAGCCATTGCCGGGGGTACCACCGTGGACGAGGTGGGGGGGGGCGTGTGCCAGGTATCCAGCACCCTGTTCAATGCCGCGGTGATGGCGGATATGACGATTGTGGAGCGTTATCCTCACGCCTGGCCAAGCAATTATGTGGATAAAGGCCGGGATGCTACCGTCAACTGGCCCAATCTGGATTTTAAATTCCGCAACGACGGCAATACCCCGATCTTTATTGTTTCCTACTACAAGAATCGGCAATGTACCGTGGAAATCTATGGCGCCAATCTGGGCCCCGGGGAATCCCGTCAGCTTTCCACCCAGGTGGTGGATGTAACCTACCCGCCGGAAGAGCCTCTCTATGAGCAGAATGTGATGCTCCCACCCGGCACATTGCAGGAAAAGAAAAAGGCCCGCACTGGCTATATTGTGGAAACCTATAAATCCTATCTCAGGAACGGCGTAGAATACCGCCGGGAGAAGATTTTTGAATCCAATTATAAGATGATTCAGCAGGTTATGGAATGGAACTGACAAAGGAGGAAAGGGCATGCTGAAAGGTGAATTGCGCAAACAGGCCATTCTGGACGCGTCGGAAGCCCTATTTTTTGAAAAAGGCTATGCAGGCGCCACCATCCAGGATATTCTGTCCGTCCTTGACTGCAGCAAGGGCAGCTTTTATCATCATTTTGAATCGAAGCTGCAGGTGCTGGCGGAATTATGCCGTCAGCGGGCGGAAAAAAGCTTTGCTGCCTATCAAGAGGCCGTCTATGACGACGCCCTTTCCGCCCTGAACGGATTGATCTATTATGCCATGCCCTTCCGCAGCGGCGAGGAGAAGGCCGTGGCTCTGCTTTTACCCCTGGAGGGCCTGGCGGATGGGGGCGTTGTGCGCTCCGCCCTGCTGGATGCCCAGAAGCAATTCTTTTTTCCCGAGCTGTGTCGGCTGCTGGAAATCCTGAAAAAACAGAATCTGGTTTACTATACCCAACCGATGCTGCCTCATCTTTTGTGGGATGCCTATACCGCCCTGTATCAGCGCATGATGCAGGAGTCTGTTGCCATACGTCAGGGAGGTGCAGCAGGCGGGGTGATTCAGCTGCTGGAGGCGGAGCGGTTTATGTGGGAGCGGCTGCTGGATGCGCCGTTCGGATCGATGGAATTGATCCGGGGCGACGAAGCGCTGCAAACCATCAGCCATGCGGTATCTATGCTGCGGCGGATGGAGAATGCTCAGTGAGGAAGAAAAATGAAAAATCAAATGATGGCTACGGCGCTGGCGATTATGGAAGAGCGCTTTCAAAAGGACAGCCTGATTGCCCTGGCTACCCTGGACGGGGACAGGCCCTCTGTTCGGACAGTGGACGCCTATTATGATCAGGGCTCCTTTTATGTGGTGACCCATGCCCTGTCCGGAAAAATGCAGCAGATTGAACGGCATTCGACAGTGGGGATCAGCGGCGAATGGTTCACAGGGCATGGCGTTGCGAAAAATATCGGCCATGTGCTACTGCAGGAGCATCAGGTTTTGATGGAAAAAATCCGCTGTGCTTTTCAGGCCTGGTATGGAAACGGCCATGTGAATGAAACGGATCCCCATACATGTATTCTGGAAATTCGGCTGACCGATGGCGTTCTGATGCATCAGGGCGTCAGATATGAATTGGATTTCGCAAATGAGCAACAAACAGGAGGGAAGCCATGATGCATACCATTCCCCGTCCGGAATATCCCAGACCCCAGTTTTTTCGTCCGTCCTGGATGAATCTGAATGGCAATTGGCAATTTGAAATCGATCACGGTGCTTCCGGCAGGGCACGGGGGCTGGTGGAAAAAGAACTGAGCGGATCGATCCTGGTGCCCTTCTGCCCTGAAAGCCCGCTTTCCGGGGTGAACCATAAGGACTTTATGGCGGCGGTATGGTATCGGCGCAGCTTCACCCTACCCAAAGCGGCCGAAGGACAGCGGGTAATGCTGCACTTTGGGGCTGTGGATTATCGATGCGAAGCCTGGATCAATGGAAAATCCGCAGGCGTGCATGAGGGCGGCTATGCTTCCTTCAGCTTTGAAATCACCGCCTTCCTTCAGGAAGGGGAAAATACGCTGGTGGTGTGCGCCGATGATCAGCTGCGCTCCGGACGCCAGCCCTTTGGCAAGCAATCGGATCGTTATCATTCCCACGGCTGCAGCTATACCCGCACCACCGGCATCTGGCAGACGGTTTGGCTGGAGTGGGTGCCCCAAACCTATGTTAAAAAAGTAAAGATGATTCCAGATGCCCAAAACGGCGTCCTGTATTTGGAGGCGCTGGTGGATGGGGACGCCAGGGAAATGCAGATGCAGGCCCAGGCGTCCTTCCAGGGCGTCCTTCAGGGGGAAGCAAAAGCCCTGGTGGACGGAAATTGCGCCCGCATCGCCCTTGTTGTGAAGGATAAGCATCTGTGGGCGCCGGGAAGCCCCCATCTGTACGATCTGAAGATCGCCCTGCGCCGGGATGAAGAGAACGTTGACTGCGCGGAAAGCTATTTTGCGCTGCGCACCATCTCTTTCCGGGGCAAGAAATGCCTGCTCAATGGCAAGCCCCTCTTCCAGCGGCTGATTCTGGATCAAGGCTTCTATCCCGACGGCATTTATACCGCACCCTCGGATGAGGCGCTGAAAAAGGATATTGAGTTTTCCATGGCCATGGGCTTTAATGGGGCCAGGCTGCATCAGAAGGTATTTGAGCAGCGCTTCCTTTACTGGGCGGATCAGCTGGGCTATCTTTGTTGGGGAGAAATGGCCAGCTGGGGGATTGATCCGGCCCGGCCGCATACCATGAGCATTTTCCTGAGGGAATGGCTTGAGGTGGTGGAAAGGGACTTCAATGCGCCCTGTATCGTTGGCTGGTGCCCCTACAACGAAGTGTGGGGGGAATCCAATGATGGTCTGCGGCAACTCACCCTGCAGATGACCTACCGGGCCACCAAAGCGATGGACGAAACCCGCCCCGTGATTGACGTCAGCGGCGGATTGCACGTGGAAACGGATATTTTTGATACCCACGATTACGAACAGAAACCGGAAATCTATCAGAAGCGGTATGCGCCCGGGGAAAAGCTGTATGACCGGCTGGAGGGCCAGGAGCATTACGACGGCAAGGCCCCCATGTTTGTCAGCGAATACGGCGGTATCCGCTGGACGGATGATGCAGCCGGCTGGGGCTATGGAGAAGCGCCCAAAACCAAGGAAGAATTTATCTCCCGGTATGAGGGGCTGACCACAGCGCTGCTGAATAATCCGGAGCATATGGGATTCTGCTATACCCAGCTTACTGATGTGGAGCAGGAGCAGAACGGCCTGTATACCTATGACCGGAAGGCGAAGTTCCCGCCGGAAATCATTGCAGAAATCAATCAGCGGAGGGCCGCTATCGAGGAAGAATAAATATCAGGGCAGGGGCTGCTGCGGATTTGATTGTACGTAACAGCCCCTCTTTGGCCGATAGGAAAAATGATTTGGAAAAGCCCAAAGCCATCAATGTTTTATTGGGTAAGGCACTGGGAGCGCTGAAAAGAAAATAAGTGTTTTCGGAGGTGCAGCATGCAACGCTGGACGAAAGACGCCATCAACGCCTGGTGGGAAAGCCAGCCCTGGCTGGTGGGGGCCAACTATGTGCCCTCCAATGCAGTGAACAATGTGGAAATGTGGAAGAAGGATACCTTCAGCCCCGATCTGATCCGGAAGGAATTGAACTGGGCGCGGGAATTGGGCATGAATACCATGCGGGTATTTTTATCATATACCGTATGGAAGGCGGAGGGGGATGCATTTCTTTCCACCTTTGATCAGTTTCTGTCCATTGCCCAGGCGTGCGGGATGAAGATCCTGCCCATTCTGTTTGACGATTGCGCCTTTGACGGGGGTGCAGATCCCTTTTACGGGCCCCAGCCCGATCCGGTGCCCGGGGTGCATAACAGCCGTTGGGTGCCCAGCCCCGGCGCCCGGGTACAGGATGATCCTGCCATGGCTGCATCCTGCCGGGAATACGTGGATGCAGTGATTGGCGCACATCGGACAGATGAAAGGATTCTGGCCTGGGATTTGTTCAATGAACCGGGAAACTCCGGGAGAAAGCTGCAATCCCTCCCGCTCATGGTTCATGCGTTTTCCTGGGCACGGTCCCATGATCCTATTCAGCCGATGTGCTGCAGTATATGGAGGATGGATGAGGATTGGTTGGGCATGAACCGGGTGATGGCGGAATTGTCGGATGTGATCAATCTGCATTGCTATGCCAATACGGAATATACAAAGCAGGTGATTGAGCATGCTGCCGCTGCCAGCGGCAGGCCTATTTTTGTCACCGAATGGCTGCATCGGCCGGCGGGTAATGATCCTATGCAGCTGTGGCCCTATTTCAAGGAAAAGAAGATCGGCGCATGGCAATGGGGATTGGTGCAGGGCCGCACCCAGACCCATCTTTCCTGGGAAACCATGAATGGCGGGGAGAAGGATGATTCGCCCGCGCTGTGGCAGCATGATCTGCTGCTACCGGATGGGCGCCCTTATCGGGAAGAGGAAACAGCGCTGCTGAAAAGGCTTACAAAGATATGAAATGAGGAACAGCCCATAAAAAAAGAACGGATTGAAAAGAGGAATCTGTTCAATCCGTTTATTGCCCGGGATGGGGGAAGCATCACAGAGGCACATCAATGGCCTGCGCGGCGGCAGGAACAGCGGGGCGTCGCCCGCTTTTGGAGCGGTTAATTTCATACCGGTGATTCTATATCAGGATGTGACCAGCGACAGCGGAGAAATGAATGGTATTGCGGCTATGTAACTTGGGATGCGAGGAGCGGCTGGGGAAAGATCGGTATATGGGCCTTTGCTGCCAGCCGGGTGGTGGATCATCTGGAAAAACGGCCTGAAATCCATTGCAGCCGCATGTACGTGAAAGGATATCCTCGTCCCCCGGCTGTACTGCCGCCAGAGGCAGGACGGCCTCTGATGGAAGGGAATATCGGCTGTCATATTCGCAAGGGCAACCATTTTTTCACCCGGACGGATTGGGGATATCATATGGCTTTCCGGGAAAAGCATGGCGTCTGAGGAACATAAAAAAGGGATCAATGCTGGTATGCAGCATCTGATCCCCTTTTTGTTATTGGAAGGATTATTTCTTCCAGTATTCCCGCAGCATGGGCATGAAAAGACCGCCCTGAACGGTACGATTGATGAAGTGCTCGTATTTTCCGGTCTTGGTATCATACCAGTCGGAGAAAGGCACCCGGCTTTCCGCCGCCTGAAGATA
>SVGR01000004.1 GCA_015056265.1 Clostridiales bacterium | reverse complement strand
CGTCCTGCCAAGGCCAGCAAATAAGCTATGGCTAAGCGAGTGACGCCGGAAGAGCTGATTCGGATGCATCAGCTTTACAATCAATATCACAGTTACGCCCGTGTGGCACGGGAAATGGGACGATCCGCCTCTTGTGTGAGCTACAACATTCAGATGAAAAAAGCTCCAAAGGTGGTCAAAGATACGTTCCCAGATGCTGTGAGGAAATGAATAAGACCAGACGTCAAATGAGGCGTCTGGTTTTTTGTTGTGCCATAAGCAGCAAGCGGGCGTCGTTCTTAGTCCTGGCATTTACTCAATGGCGAGATCGAGGGGGCGTGGTTCTGAGCACGCATTCGCGACAGAAAAATAAATATCCAAAATTCCACTTGACAAATCAAACGAAAAACATTAAGATAATAGACGTAAACTACTATGCGAGGTGATAACCATGGAAAAGACCGGGAATAGCTTCAAATTCGGACTGGACATCATCGACCATGCCATTGTGGACTCTTTGCGGCAGGCATTGGAAAATGTAATGCCCGACATAATGGCCGACAAC
Organism: Clostridiales bacterium; assembly: GCA_015056265.1. Classification (GTDB taxonomy): domain Bacteria; phylum Bacillota; class Clostridia; order Christensenellales; family Aristaeellaceae; genus RUG563. The sequence continues at coordinate 48,576 of SVGR01000004.1, read as the reverse complement.
AACCTTCAAGAACGGAATGGCTACGGTCAATTCCGATGGAATGTTATTATCGCACAGCTTCGGGACAAATGCCAGCATTTGGGCTGGCTGGAGCTGGAAACGTGTAAGCGTGGCGCATGGAAGACACCTGTTTTATTCCATCCAGCCTCGCGCAACATTTTCACCCTGATGACCGAGGGTACCTTTGCTGAGGTACAGCGTAGGAAGGAAAAAGGGAAGCATTATTTGTGTGGCGGCGCGAGCTTTAACCATGATCTCCAGCCGCAAGAAGAACAAATGCGCATGGAATTGCCGCCTGTTGAAAATACGGCAGAAAAATGGGTGGCTGAGTCGCGGGAGCAATTGGCTTCGGCTGTCCACCTCGATGTGGGCGAAATAAGTGGACATATCTTGGTGCTGTTTGATGTTCACGATGACAAGTTGCTGACTGTACGCGCAGTGAGGTTGACCACCGATTTGGAGATCTCCACGGAGGAAGAAGATTGGTCGCAGTTCATTCGGATGCCGTTTGCTGCTACCCAGACCATTGAACCTCAGCAAAATGATGACGATGAAGGAGAAGAACTGGTTGAACTCCTTTAAATGCAAAGGGATGGTGAACAATGCAAAATGGGAATCGTATCAATACGGAGCGACTTAAAGAGGCTCGCTTATTCCGTAAAATGACTATGGACGAATTGGCAAGTATTGTTGGCATTAACAAACAAGCCATTTCGCAGTTTGAAAATAAAAAAACATCGCCAGAACCCATTACGTTGCGTCGGATGGCGGATGCTTTGAGATTTCCTTACTCCTTTTTCGTTGAGGGCGATCCACAATCTGTTATCGGAAACACGTATTTTAGAGCGCTTTATTCAAGCAAGAAAAAAGATCTGGTTTCGCAGCAGATTAAGACTAAATACCTTGCGCGAATTCACACGATTCTTTCGAAAAAGGTCAAATTCAAACAACTTAATCTTCCACCGTTCGATAATTGCGAAAGCATGACGATTGAGCAACTTGCACAGTCTGTTCGCCAATATTGGGAATTGGGAGAGGCTCCAATTCCCAATATGGTTGCATTGCTGGAACGTAATGGAATAATTGTCGGTGAGTTTTCTACGGATAGTCGAGAAATAGATGCATTCTATCAGTATTACGAAGAAAACGGTATTCCAACCTACTGCGTTGTTTTGGGTACTGATAAGAAGAGCTTTTATCGACGTCAGTTTAATTGCGCACACGAATTGGGGCACATCCTTTTACATGAACGCTATTCGGATTTAAACGAAATCGATCGTGAAGAATTCCGCGAGCGTGAAGATGAAGCAAATGCTTTTGCGGCAGCTTTTCTTTTGCCTGCAGATGCTTTCGGTAAAGATGTATCTGCTTACCCTAATCGTTTGAGCCATTATGTTGAACTGAAAAAGAAATGGAATGTTTCGATAATGGCGATGATAATGAGAGCCTATTCTCTAAAATACCTTACGCCCAGCCAGTATGCTTATTTGATGAAACAAATGAGCATGAACGGCTATCGTCAAGTAGAACCATTAGATGACACGGTAGAGTACAAGCATCCGCGGGCACTAAAGCAAGCCATTGAGCTTTTGCTAACGAAGGGGAATATGTCTGGCGAAGATATTATGAGATTTCTTGCTGCCAACAAATTCTCGGTTTCCGCAAATGTTGTTGAAGAGTTACTTGATTTGGCCCAAGGGACTCTCTCAAGCGAGGAACCCAGCAATATTGTGGAGTTTCCTGTTTTGATTAGCTAATAAATACTGAGGAGGGGTTGAAATGGCTATCAACATGAATAAGGATCAGGTCAAGAATATTCTGCAGAAAAATGGTTTCGTAATCGGTGAAGAAAAAAGAACGGGCAATGATCTCGGTACAGTATATAAGCTTTCCAATGGCTGCATTATCAACTGCTGGGATAAAGGAACCGTTAGCCTCCAAGGAACAAACAAGGAGGAAGTAGAAAGACTATTGTTTGTTTCGTCAGGAACAACTGCTACTACTAATAGAAAAGTATTTGTTGTTTATGGACATGATCATAACGCGCGCACCCAATTGGAAGCAATGCTTCGACGTTGGGATATGGAACCTCTGATTCTGGATCAACTGGTTTCTTCTGGTCAGACTATTATCGAAAAGCTTGAAGAGTATACGAGTCAAGTTGATTTTGGCATTGTTCTTGCAACACCCGATGATATTGGTTAACATCACTATTTCCACCCCAATAACACCATCGTCCTCTCCAAGAAGTTCGCCGCCGATGCCGCCTTCAGCGAAAAAATGCTTAAGCCCGGCGATGTGAGCGATCCTGTTGTGGGCAGCTATGGCATCCATATCCTCTATTATCTGCGGGATATCCCCGGCGGTTATGTGGAGCTGGATGAAAATATCTACAGCCAGATCGAAAGCTACCTGGTCAGCGAAAAGACCAACGCCGCCATTTCCGAAGCCATGGCAGCCTGGAAGGCTGACGCCAGCATCGTCTATCATCAGGAGAACATCGACGCCGTGCTGGGCGCCGCCAGTTCCCCCGAAGCGGAAACTGCAGAATAAGCCTTAGGCTTTTACCCCAAGCGCCCCCTGCCACAGCAGGGGGCGCTTTGTATCAACGATTCTCCAGTCTGCGAGAAGCCCTGCAAACCAATACAGCGCGTATGCAGCACAGAGGGCTTGCCAACTCGCAAATGATCGTATTTACTGCAAACGCCAACACGAAATCACGAATAGTTTTTTGTTTACTGTTTTTCTGCGGTATGAGCCGCCACCGCGAATTGGCAGTAAATTTCTCTCGTGCTTCCATGGATTATTCCGCCTGCATCGGCGCCGTCGCCTGTGAAGCCTACGGCCGTCAGATCGCCCACAGCTCCGGCGGACGCACCTTCTGAACATTTTCGTTTTCAGGCCGCCCCCGCATTCAAACGCTAACACACCACAAAATCCTGTCAGCAAAAGCCGACAGGATTTTTCTGTTTCATCCGCCTGTTCAGCTTTATGAAACTTACCATACACAATTCTCTTTCGCTTGTTTGATAAAGATATACCAACAAAGCTTTGTATCCATTTGGTAAAGATCAATAAAGGATTTCTCCATCTGGATTTATCAGATGCAGCACACCATCGATTTCCAGCGGCTTAACCGGATTGAAATACCAGACCAAATGAGGATTTTTTTTCAGAGCAGATTGCTTGATTTCTTCTTCAGAAGGAATAGATGAAAAATACGTGCTGATTGGTTTCGGATTATATCCGTATTGATTTCCATTTCTGTCGAAGTGACCATAAAAGTCGTATTTATTGTTGCTGCCCTTGCCCATAATCGCCAGTCCGTATTCATCAAAGCCGCCAAGCAGGCTTTCTGGGTAATACTCCATAATCTGGGCGCCAGATGGATCGATATATCCATATCCGGCATAAGCGAATCCATTCTTAAAGGGGTTTGCTCTCTTATACTGAAGCGGGATGACAACTTTTCCCTGCGTATCGATATAGCCCCACTTGTCATCCATGCACACTGCCGCCAGGCCTTCAGAAAAAAAGGTAACTCCATCCCAAATGACGGGCCCGGCCGTGATTCCTGCTGCCGATACAAAACCCCAATCGCCATTTTCTTTGACAGCGATATATCCCTCCGCATAGGTGCCCACTTCGTTCCAATGCGCTTCAGAGAGTTTTTCTCCCTTCGCATTGACAAACCCCCATAAGCCGTTGCTGTAATCCTGATAAGCAAACAGATCATTCCCCAGGAATTTAAAGCTGCGCCATGCAGGCTGCTGAATAAGGGAACCGTCCTCTAAAGTGGCCAATCCGTAGCGTCTGGAGTCTTCTACGATGGCTACACCTGCTTCCGGGAAAATCCTCACATAATCCCACTTGCAGGGTATTACCAATCCGCGTTCATGATGCAGCGCGCCGTGAGCGCCGCTCAAGGTCGTCACATGATACCATCCATCCCCCTGCGCTTCAGCATTGTTCCAGGAGCCCAGCAAAACACCCTTCTGACGCGACACAACATGACCACCATACAGGTAAGCATATTCATCTGTGGAGATATATTTGTATTTCGCGCTGCAAAGCACATTACCAGCCAAATCACGAAGGTACATTTCGTTTCCGGCGGAATGGGGAGTATATTCATAGGCAAAGGAAGCCAGACCATTTCTATAGGAACCGGCAAAATCAAGATTCACCAATCCATCCAATGTGCCGTCTGCTCGCATATAGCCATATTTTCCATTACGGCAAACAACGCCGTACCCCTGACTGAAAGGTTCCAGTGCATCCCAAACGGCTTCGCACAGCGCATTTCCCTGCCGGTCAATATACATCCATTTATAATCCTTTTTGACGGCGGCAAGACCTTCCGAAAAAGCCTGCGCATCAGCATACTGAAAGTCCAAAACGACATTGCCATCCAGATCAATATAGCCGTATTTGCCCTGATACTGGGCTGGGAAAAGCCCCTCTGCACATGGCAGCAAATGATCATAAACAAAGGGAAGAATGGTTTCTCCCTGTGGATTGATAATGCCATACTTTCCATTCAGGGAAGCGATAGAATAACCCTGGGAAAAATCGAGGTGTCCGTCATACTGGCAGGGGATCACGACATTGCCCCTCCCATCCACAGCGCCATACCGATACCCTTTGCCGTTCTGGCCAATATTGTACAGATCGGCACCGCAGGAAGGCGATCCAAACGGCGTAGCGGAAGTAAGGGATATATCCCGGAGCAGCTTCACCTGCTGATCGCTGCCGATAAAGAAGAGATAATAAATCGAATTGCCTTTTTGATCGGAAAACTCGCTTTCCAGAGTAACAAAATACCCGTGATCTGTTTTTACGCTGTAGCAATAGGCTCGATCTCCGTAATCTATCATTCCCGCATCATTCTGCCTTACGGGATAGTCAACGGATTGCAGCGCCCAATGGATCATCTGCCGATTCGCTTCGTCGGATGATTTTTGCAGGCACAGCGCATCATATGCATTTTGTAAATCCGCACGCTTGAAATGCGTATAAGCCTCCCCCAGGAGCTGCATCTCCATGGCGGCTTCCTGTACCCCGTCATATCCCAGAGCATTCATATCCCAATAAATGTTGGCCGCCCTTTGATAATTGAATTGTTTCCGGTATTGCTGAATCCTACTCTCGGCGCACTGCTCATACAGAGACGTAGCTTCGTCAAACTGGTCCTGAGCCAGCAGAGGATAAAGAATATCATAAGCATATTCATAATCATCATTTGCCATATAGTTCTGTGCTCGGGCAAGCAATTGACGGTTAATGGCAAGTAACTGTTCTTCAGCGAATGGATGCCCTTCCTGAATGGCTATGCGCAGCATTTCCTTGGCTTTGACAAAATCATTGTTATTAAATAAGTACAAACCATAATCATAATAGCATTGTATCATTTCCGTTCGAGCAGCAGGATTAATGCTCTCCGCACGAGCAAACTGATCGATAGCCCTTTCATATTCATGCCGGGACGCCAGGTATTCTCCGTTCCGGATATAGCAATCGACCAATAGTTCTTCGGACGGCTGGTAGCCATTTTCTTTTAGTTCTACAAGCGTCAAAATGGCAGACTCATAAAGCTGGTTGTTCATATGGTCCCGGGCAATTTCCAGGGAACACTTCCAGCAAAGCTCTTGCGAATCCTTGTATCCTGATGCAGCAAGCTGTTCAAAGCTTCTCATGGCCTTGAAGTATTCCTGCTGGTTCAGGAAATCTGTTGCTTGGCGATAGGCCTTTTCATCTTCGCTGACACAGCCAGTGAGAACAAAAATACAAAGCAGAATCAGAGCAAGTATAAAACGTTTCATTTTTGTCTCCTCCTCAATTCTTTATTCAGTCAGGACAATATTTGTGTATTGCGCATATTCAGACAGCAACAAGCAAACATCCACGCAGATAAATAATTCTACCAGGCTTTCATTTAAGAATTATTATAGCGCAACGATTGAAATATGTCCAGCAAAATCAATCATTAAATGGAGGCCGTGAATGGAACACAGCTCATTTCCAGCTGCTTTCATCATTGGCAGAAGAAGGAGACTCCTGCGCTGGTTTACGGCGTACGATTACCCTATATTCGTCGTTGGGGGTGAAGGCGCCATTTCGCTGCATCGCCTGCACGATGCTAAATAGATTTTCCACAGTATTTATGCCACTTTTTTCCATATCTTCTTCTCTTTTATTCTTTCACTTTCTGCAAAAAGCTGCCAAATTTTTCTTTGTTTTGCCGCCGAACTGATCAATACCCCGGCGCTGTTTTCCAAAATAAAAAAGCCCCCGATTGCTCGGGGGCAGGAGATCAGTGATTATTCGGCAACGGCCTGCTTGGCATAGGTAGCAGCGTCGATGTAGAGTTCAGAGATTTCCCCATTGTGGTTGATGACGTTCAGCAGACCGGCGGTCAGAACGTTCACTTCAGCTTCGGTTTCTTCCCAATCCTTCCAAGCGGACTTGGTCAGGTCGAAGTGCACGGTGCCTTCGGTGCCGGTGACGTCACCCTTCATGGTCATGGTGGCGATGTTGTCGATTACATGAACGGTGAAGATGAAAGCGGTTTCCTGGCTGGCATTCCAACCTTCGTCAACGGAAACGAAGCAGTCCTTCAGCCAATCATAGTATTCTTCGCACATGAGGAATCCGCCCCAGGTGCCGGGCAGCTGCTTGGAGCCGTAGAAGTCAACGCGCTTGCCGCCATCTTCCACGCCACGGCCCTTCAGTTCGTAGCAGTAGCCATCTTCAGAACGATAGAACTGGATGCCGCCTTCAAACTTGTCAGCGGGGGTGGGACGGGGAGAAACCCAACGGACGCTGAAGTTGCCTTCAACAGCGATTACGGAATCAACGGGAACGGACACAAATTCAACTTCGGGGATTTCGGGATAAACGGGGGCAGCTTCTTCGGCCAGAGCAGCTACAGAGAACAGCATCATGGCAGCCAGGATCAGGGACAGGAACTTCTTCATGGGATATCCTCCTTTTTATTCTTACCGTTCACTCGGTAAGTTTCTTGCCAACATTTTAGCATACAAAATCGCCAAAATACACATCAATATTGTTCAAAAATGGTGATATCGTCCGCAAATCGAATTACTTGCAACATGCGATTACTTCATTCCAGAATACGCCATGGTGTTCATCACTTTGCTCTGCATGCAGATAAAGATGATGAGATTGGGCAGGAACATGATCAGAGATGCAGCCGCAGCAACACCCTGACCGGCCACGCCGGTGGTATTGCCCGCCATGGTATTCATGAAGAAAGTAAGGGTACGCATGCTTTCCTTGGTAACGTACAGCGAAGCTGCTTCCGTATCATTCCAGACCTGCTGGAAGGAAAGAATCGCAATCGTCGCAATGGCCGGCTTGATCAGTGGGATAACAATCTTGAAGTAAATGGTCAGATGATTGGCGCCATCCACATAGGCCGCTTCAATCAGGGAATCCGGGATCTGATCCATAAACTGCTTGACCAGGAACACGCCCACAGGCAGCGCCAGCATCGGCAGAATATAGGCCAGATAGGTATCCATGATACCGGTGGTGTTGATCACCAGATACCGGGGAATTCGAACCGCAACCGGAACGAACATCATGGCCACCGTGTTGATTTCAAACACCAGCGCCTTGCCCTTGAAACGCATCTTGGACATGGCGAAGCTGGCCATGGATCCAATAATGATCGTTCCAATCACAACCGCCAGGGTAACGATCAGACTGTTGAACAGGTATCGGGTCAGATCGATACCGGAGGACTGGGTAGTCTGCACCATGCGTTCAAAGTTATCCAACGTTGGATTCTTTACGAAAAACTTCGGCGGGAATGCAAACAGCTCGGACAACGGCTTGAACGCATGGCCGATGATGAACACGATGGGCAAACTCATAAACAACGCCAGCGGCACAAGAAATGCATACAAAGGCAGCTGTCTGACACTGAAGTGCCTTGGATTGAAAAGGGTATGCTGACGTTTCATGAGTTTGACTCCTCCTTATTCTGTGTGAAGCAGCAACCGTTTAAGGGCCATCCTTGCTGTGAAATCATTTTCCTCTGCTGCGGCCGCAGCGGTCAAAGACCGCACGCAGCCCAGCAGAATCGCCGGGAGAAGAAAACAGAATCGTTCGCTCTGCTCTCCTCTCCCTCAGCAGAGAACGGTTTCATCAGTCGAGGATCAGGTTATCGTAGTAGTCATCCACAAAGCCCTGAGCCACTTCATTCAGTTCATCCAGCACGGCATAGCCGTCCAGCTGGTGGCTCCAGATGCCGCCCCAGATATTGTTCTCGGCAATCCAGGCATCCAGCTCGGTATAGCCGGGGGCTACATAGGAAGCTTCGGGGATGTAGTTGCGCTGGCTGTCATAGATCAGCACGTGATCGCTGACGGTATTGGCATAGGCTTCCCAGATGTACTCGGTGGTGATAACAGGCAGGTTGTCAATGGTCTTGGACTTCTTGGCAGTGTGATGGGCAATAGCATCATTGCAGGCCTGTTCGCCCCAAACCAGCCACTTGCTCAGTTCGTAGGTTTCGCGGGGATATTCGGTAGCGGCACAGATGCACAGGTAGTCGGCAGCGCACATAGCGTTGTCGGTTTCACCCAGAGGCTGAGGATAGATGTAGAAATCATGGGCGGTCTTCTTGTTGTAGAAGGTCAGGAAAGGCTTGACGCCCCAGTTGTAGTCCATGAACAGACCCACCAGGCCGGTGCCGCCGATCCACACGCTGGTGCTGCCCAGCGCGGCAATCTTATCTTCTTCAGATTCCCAGCCTTCCCAGGCGTGCATGTCGGCCATGTCGCGCATGATTTCGATGGATTCTACCCAAGTTTCGGTGAAATCATACTTTTCGCCGTCCCAGCAATACAGGGATTTGCCTTCCATGAGAGCGGGGTACCAGCGCTGCAGCTGATGGCCGCCGGCGCCCACATCCCAATTTTCATAGTGAGCCATGCCTTCGGCCAGTTCATGGTATTCTTCCAGGGTCCAGTCGGCAGAGGGCATTTCGAGGTTGTATTCCTCGATATTGGTCTTGTTGACGATGCAGATGTAGGGATACAGATAGGCGGGGATCGCAAAGGCGCGGCCGTCAATGCGGGCGGCGTCGATCATGCTGGGCATGATGGCGGCTGCATCGGGATCGTTTTCCAGATACTTATCCACATCCAGGGCCCAGCCGTTCGTCACGACGGTGGGCACGTTGATGGTCAGGAACATATCCGGCAGGGTGCCGGCGGCGGCCATGTTCTGCAGATCCTCAAAGAGGGTGCCGGTAGACATGGGGATCAGTTCAACGGTGATGTTGGGATACGCGGCTTCAAACGCTTCGATGGAAGCATTCATGATGGGGGTCCAATTCTCGTCGTTCATCCAGGTGCCGAAAGTCAGGGTGATTTCTTCATCGGTCATGGGGTCCAGCTCAGCGCTTGCACCGACGGCGCCAAGCAGGAGCATTAGGGCCAGGAACAGAGCAGTGAGTTTTTTCATGTGGGTTCCTCCTTAAAAGATTTATTTTTGCCCGTTGCCGGGGCAATGCCTGAAAGAAAAGGATTATTCGCCGGTGATACCGGAACGCTCAATGGATTCCGTAAAGTGCTTCTGCAGCACAAAATACATCACCAGCAGCGGCAGCACGCACAGCATGGTGCCGGCCATGGTCACCGCTTCGCTCTGAATGAACTGGTTCACCCTTAGATCGCCCACTTCAATTCCAGCAAAACGCAGGTACGCCGTTTCAAAATCACTCAGCCGAATCAGCATGGTGGTCAGCGCGCCGTCAATGCCCTTGGTGGGATCCGACATGAGCAGGGAGTTACGATAGGTATCATTCCAATACCAAACAAAGCTGAACAGGAAGGTGGTAACAATGGTGGGCAGGGACAGGGGCACGCCGATTTCCAGAAACACGCGGATTTCACCGGCGCTGTCCACACGGGCCGCTTCATCCAGGGACCGGGGCAGCTGCGCAAAGAACGCACGGAAGATCAGCACAAATACGGCGCTGAAAATGCCCTGGCCTGTAATGGCCGGCAGCAGCAAAGTGCTCAGATTGCCCACCATACCCGCATTGGTGAACAGCAGATACTGGGGCACCATGATCGCATAGAAAGGAATGATAAAGGTCAGCAGCACGCCTGCCATCACCAGACGGCGGCCGACAAAGCGAAAGCGCGCCAGGCCATAGCCGGTAAGCATGCAGGCAATCGTCTGGCACAGGGCCGGGAAAAGCGTTACCTTCAGCGTGGGCCAAAGGGTTTCATTCAGGTTGATGACGTTCAGCGCTTCCACATAATTGTTGATCGTCACATCCGTAGGGATCCACTGCACCGACGTATTGAGCAGATCCTCCATGGTCTGGAAGCTCATCACCAGCATGGAAAGCACCGGATAGAGGAAAACATAGCCAATGGCTATCAGGATCAGGTACAGCGCGATGCTTTGAATCAGACCATGCTTATCGCGGCTGCCCAGCAGCAAACGCCTTATTTTCATTGTTTTGACGTTTATCTTCATGCCTGCTTCCTCCTTTCCGCACTTTGCTGGTGCAATTTCTGGATTTTTACCTGCTCGCGGGTGAGGACAACTTCTACTTTTTCGCTGCGGGGCTCACGGCACAAAAGTGCAATCACGCCCAGCGCAAGCAAGATGGTGGCGGAGTAGATCAACGCCATGGCACAAGCCATGCCGTATCCCTTGGACCCGGTCATGGCATCCTTGATGGTTACAATCAGATCGTTCATTTCGCTGGTCGCCAGGAAAATCAGCGAATAGAATGCATTGATCATGATGAAGGGACGCAGGGTGGGCATGGTGATCTTCCAAAAAGAGACCCATCCGCTGGCGCCATCGATGAGCGCCGCGTCAAACTGATTCCTGTCGATCTTCTGCAGCGCCGTCAGGAAAACCAGAAGCGGCACGCCGGAATACCACAGAATCATCACCAACTGATCGAAGAAATACGCCAGGGGTGAGGCAATCATCGCCGGCAGAAAATCTGCAATCAGTTCATTAATATCAATGCCCACAACCGATGCGATCTGCGTCGATCCAATACTGACCAATCGCTTGAGCACCGGGCCGCTGGTCAGCACAACCGGCAGGAAATACAACGTCCGGAAGAACCCCTTCCCCCGTCTGCCGTCCAGCGACTGCAGCAGCAGCGCCAGCGCCAGGGCGAAAACCAGAATGAAAATCAGGTTGAGAAGGGTGTTGGTCCAGAAATTGGTCAATTGATTGACAAAGGTGGCATTTTTCAGCAATGCATCCGCATAGTTATCGAAGCCTTTGAAAGCAATGCGCATGCCGGTGGCCGCAAACTTCACATTATGCATGCTGAAATATCCGGACTGAATAAACGGCCATAGGAAGAATACTGCAAAACCGGCAATCCAGGGCAGGCAGAAGAAAAGCCCTTTCATTTCCCTGCGCATTTCCAGGCCAAGGCGGAAACGGCGCCGTTTTTTCATTCCTTCTCCCCTCCCCTGATGCAGTAGCTGCCGGGCGCCAGGATCTGTCCGTCATCGGTTTCAGCAGCGCTGATACCGTAGTTGATGCAGACCGACGCGCCATTGGAATAGGTTACATATACGACGTCGCCCTCAATCCGATGGTCACACATATTGCTGCCTTCCACTGCCACATTGAGCTGCGCCAGCGCATCCCGAACCTTGAGGATATCCGGCAGGAACACATCCCACTGGGCGGAAAAGATATCGTTGGAATTGGTATCCTGCAGCACATAGGCGTCCACCGCGGTAATGATGTAGGACGGATTGGCATTGTACTCGATCAGCTTCAGCAGCGTATAATCCGGATCCGCGCTGAAATTCAGATAATCGCTCCAATAGGGAATCAGGCCGTCGATCACCATGGGCAGGAAAGGAACCCCCGCTTCAATCAGCGTGTAATTCGTAGTTTCCAGCGGCATATCCAGATAGGCGTCGGTGTAAGGCAGGTAACAGCTCAGGGGCTGATCCATGGCCAGACGATGATCCTGGGTCAAATCAGAAAAGATGCTGCTGTACTGTTCGAAGCATTCCTGACGGCTGTACAGATCCTTGTTGTTTGCCGCGTAGCTGAACATGCTGCCGCTGATACCGGTAATGCTCAAATCCAACTGCCCATCCGCCAGCTTCTTCAGTGCCTGCGCATATTCCGGCACAACCAGCGGCGAGAGAATGTTCAATTCCGGATAAGCGATATGATTGGTGAAGACCTTCATGATCTCCTTATTGATCATACGGGCCAGCATGCCGCTGCGATAGGTCCGTTTCGGATAGGCATGGAGCAAATCCTGGGTCAGGGACAGGGTGCCGCCCCGTTCTTCTTGCATTTTTCCCAGGTTATAGAGTTCCTGCTTGCTGCCCAGCGCACCGTCAATGCCCGTAGGCTTCACACCATAGCCGCTGGTTTTACCGCCCTGCTGCCAGCCCACATAGTAGGCATCCACATTGGTCAGGCCCGCATCGGCAAATTTCTGAAGAATATCCGCCATCTGATCAATGGTGGTAACGGCAACCGTTTCATCAAAGAAAATGCCTTTCCGGGTTTCCCCTGCCAGGAAGTCCACGCGAACCGTACGGGTATCTTCGATCGCCTGCAGCTGCATTTCCTGCAGCAGATACGCCCGATACCGCTGGGCCATGCCGCTATACGTTGCCTGTTCTCCTTCCAGCAGACATACCCGGGTAATCAGATCCCGGGACTGTATGTCTTTCTGGAAAATCAGGGAGCCGCGGGTGGCGCTGTTGAGCTTAAAGTATTTATCGCGCATCACATAACGGGCGCCGACAAAATTGTAATTGGTTACGATACCCGCTGCATAGGCGATGATTTCGGCATTTTCCTGGCCCTGCTCCAGAATGAACAGGGAGGCAAGCCCGTCGGTTGTATTGACGTTTCCGTAAACCGGCAGCAGAATCTTTTCTTCCGCCTTGACGCTGGGATACATGGCCCGGCTGGCAGAAGGTTCATCCACGCCCAGGTCATCCCCCCACACCGCCTTGGTGTAGGGAGACTTGCTGCTGATGTTGCCGTCAGAATAGCGAATGATGGCGCCGGCAGCCTCCGGAATAAACAGATAGCCTTCCTTTTCATCCAGCAGCGTGGCCCCCCAAGCCGGCGCCATATGCACTGCGCACAGCAGATTTTCGTTGGTTTCCACAATGCTTTCCGCAGGCACCGTCATGGTTAATCCGTCATCCGTCAGCCTTACGCTCAGCCGCAGCGAAATGCCCACCGTGTTAAAGCAGATATCCGCATCAAAGCCGTCTTCAACAGCGGAAACCGTCCAGGTGGCTTCCGAATTGATCAGCCCCAGGCGCGTGGTGGTGGAGGAATCCTCCAGCGCATACTCAATGACCACCGTAGAGCCCAGGAAATCCTTCCACTGCTTGTTCAGGCTCTTATCCGGGGCGGAAAGCGCACTTTCAACCGTATTTCCGCTGGCCTTGCTTTCCAGCGTAAAAATAAGATTGCTTTCGTCCAGCGTCAGACGCCATGCGTCATTCTCCCAAAGCCCGGCATCCTGCACATTTGCCATCGCCATACCCGGCAGCAGGGACACCAGCACGAATAAAGCCAAAAGTACTTTACATCTGTACAAGATAGCTCCCCTCCCGTATGACCGTTGAAATGAACGAGAACAACTGCGCCAACAGAATGACAATGACCACCATGGTCAGCGTCAAAACCATCATCACAAACAACGTGAGCAATACCACACGGAATGTTTCGCCGTAGGTATAATTCTGCATTTCACGGATCATAACGATCACCAGCACCACACTGCCCATGATCATGATGAACGAACTGAAGGACATCAGGAATTGCTCATTATACGTCAGCCCATAGCCCAGGATGGTCATCAGGGGCATGAAAATGAACATGGGCGACAACGCCAGCGGCAGCCCGCAGTACAGATCCCGCATCCGCGCTTCACTCTGACGGGTAGAGCAAACCAGATTCAGCGAAATGATAAACAGTGCCAGGATACCGAAGAACAGCGCGATATCCATGGGAATATTATAGTATCCATCCGGCACCGTCTTGAACAGGAACGCCGAAGCATACTTGTTAAGCAGGAAAAACACAAACAGCAGCCCATACAGCACCGTGGCCGTACGGATAGAAACCGCATGATCCGCTTTAACCGCTTCAAAGGCTGCCGCAGGATTGCGGGGCGTGCGCCCTACCAGGCGAAGCGCGCGCATCACAGGGATCTCCCCTACCCGATGCAGACCGGCACGGAAAGCCTTGTACGGCTTGGTGCGGCGGATCAGCTTCATGACCAGCCAGAACGCAACCAACCCGATGATGATGCCGCCCATGGAATTTTGCAGCACCACCGCACGGACTTCCCAGAACGAATCGCTATAGCCTTCCTTATCATCGCCCTGACGGAAGTATTCCAGGGACTGCTCATAATCCGCCAGTTTGTAATATGCCTTGCCCAGGCCGGCGTAAGCAAAGTCAAACAGGTTGTTGTAGCGCAGCACTTCCTGCCAGGGCTCCATGCTCTCGGCATACAGGCCCTCGCGCCACAGATCCAGCGCATGATGCAGCAGCTTCGCATAGGCCGTCTGCTTGAATCCCTGCACCAGATTCTTGTTGGTATCCAATACGTAAATATTGCCCTTACTGTCGGCAGCAATGGATACCAGGTTTCCAAACATGGCGTCGCGGTTCCCCGTCTTGTCTTCACCGCCGAAGAAGAAAAGCAGCCGCCCTTCTTCCGTGTATTCGTAAATATACCCCAGGGAACTGATGGCGTAGAAGGTGCCCTCCTGGCCCACCGCCACGTCCACCAGGCTGGTATTGAGCCGGGTCAGGGGCGGCAGCAGGTTTTCCCCTGCCATGTTGAATTTCTTGACCGAATCTTCTGCGGCGCCGGAGGTGGCAGTGAAGATCAGGCCATACTTATCCATCGTCAGATTCGTAGGAGTATTGGGCACGTTCTGGCGCAGAGACTCCAGCATTTCGGAAGTGTAGAAGATGCGCTTGAGAATCTCGCCAAAGCCCAAGGCGGTTTTGTTGGCGCCAAAGTATCCCAGGAACGCCCCATCTTCCGCCAGCATCGCCACACCGTTGGGATTGCCGTTGGAGATCAGATATATGACGCCGGCAGAATTAACCTGCACCTTCTGCGGTTCAAAACGTACGTCATCACCGTAGAGCGGCTCTTCCGGCTTTTTATATCGGTTCAGTTCTTCACCTGTTTCCAGATCAAAAACTGCGATCGCCTTCAGCGACGTATCCGCCACATACAGCTTACCATTTCGTACGCAGACGCCGGTGGGCTTTTTCAGCGTGCCCTGGCCGTACGTCCGCAGATATTCCCCATCCAGCGTGGCGCAAACCACCCGCTTATTGCCCGTATCTGCAATATAGAGCAAATCGTTTTCATCAATGAAGATATCCTGCGCACTTTTCAGGACTTTTCCATCGAAGGTAGTCATTACCACCGACGGAGCATAACCATCCAGGGTCGTGATCAGATTTCCTTCATTGTCTTCCGTCAGGGTTGTATAAGGTGCTGTTGCCGCCTGCGCACCGGCAGTCAAGCACAGCAACATGCAAACCGCCCAGATCATCACCCGTCGCATACTGCCACCCCCTTCCGTGCATCAATCCTCATGGAATACCTTGCGCGCCCCCTTGGACAGCGCATACACGCACACCAGCAGCAGTACCGACGCCGATGCGGCATAACCCATTTCATAACGGATCAAACCATAGTCTTCAATCAGGTTGACAATCAACTGGCCGGCATACTGCGGCGTAGGATTGGAGCCGGAAAGCGCCACGCCGATATAGCCCGTCTGGAACGTATTGACCACCGCCATTACAGCGCCAAAGAGCATCTGGGGCTTCATCAGCGGAATGGTGATATAGAACATTTCCTGCGCGCGGCTGCGGACGCCGTCAATGCTCGCCGCTTCATACATGGTTTCATCAATGTTCATGATACCAGCCAGCATGGCCAGGAAGCCAACGCCCATACTGGACCAGAGCGCCACGATGATCATGATAGGCATCAGCGTAGCAGAATTTTGCAGGAAGGCAATGGGTTCGCTGATCCAGCCCAGCTCCATCAGCAGGGAATTCAGATAGCCCCGCTGGTCGCCGGAGAAGAGAATCTTCCATACCACCGTCATGGCCACGCCGCTGGTCATGGAGGGGCTGTAAATCAGCAGCGCCAGGATCGTGCGGGGCGTCTTTTGGATCTGGCTCAGACTCCAGGCCAGCAGGAAGGACAGGATGTAGCCCACCGGCCCTACGATTAACGCATAGGTAATGGTATTGGGCAGCACATACTGCATGAAAATGGTATCCTTCGTCAGCAAATCAATATAGTTTGCCAGGCCGACGAAGGACGGCAGCTGCACCGAGTCAAAATTGGTAAAGGACAGCAATATGGCCATGACCACCGGAATGATGATGAAGGTCACAAACAGCATACCATAAGGAAGCAGAAACCATGTGGCCGGGTTGATCCGAAGCTTCTTTAGATTCATCACTTCAACCACCCTTCAATCGTCTCAACATCAATCATGATAAAGTCCTCTTCCTTCAGGCCATAGGCGTCCATTTTACGCTGCACTTCGCGGTCAATGCGCTTGATGGCCTCGTCCATGGCCGAGCGCAGATTCTCATGATCCTGCACAATGGCATTGATGGCATTGGACAATTCGCGCTCCACCATATAGGCGCCCAGAATGCGGCTGGGTTCGTATGTCCATTTGAGCTGTTCCGCAATCACTGCTTTATCCTCTTCCGGCCAGGAAGACGCCATAAAAGCATTGAGATTGGCACTGTTCCAAAGGTATTCGTTGCCCATGATTGCCGTCAGACGATAGCCAAACTCTGTCTGTACCTCATCCGACATATACCAATCCAGGAATTTCCAGGCTTCATCCTGCATCTGGCTGGATTTGAAGATGATGCTGCTTTCACCCGCATTGCAGGTCCAGCGCTGGATTTCCCCGTTTTCATCCTCAATGCCCGGGAACAAGGCGATATCCCACTTGCCGGCGATTTCCGGGGCTGCGTTGAGCAGCTGCATATACGTTCCCATCGTACTGGTGCCAATGGGCAGCACCCCGTCACGGAAGGACTGATAGAAGCTGGACACTTCAAAGTCCATGGAATACATGATAAAATCGTTGGTCAACTGACGAATGCCGTCAAGGGCCTCATCGCTGCCCAGCAACGTCTTCATGCTGCCGCTTTCAAACAGCTTGCCGCCATTTTGCACAATATAGGGCAGCGTGATGGCAAATCCCTTGTAACCGGCGGAGTTGGCCACAAAGCTGTTATAGTTCATACCGAAGCGCTGCAGCGTGGGCAGCATTTCACGCACTTCCTCCATGGTATTGGGCACTTCCAGCCCCAATGATTCCATGATGTCCGTCCGGTAGAAAAGCACGTAGAAATGGAAGGTTTCCGGCAGGGCATAGCAGCCATCCTGATAAGCGCCGGGAATCATCAGGCCGGGCGTGAAGCGGCGGCCCACCTCCTTGAATGTATCAAACCGGCGCATATCCACCAGCATACCGCGGACGGCCATATCCACCACGGAGCCGGAGGCAATGCCGATGGCCACGTCCGGCGAAGTTCCGGAGGCATTGGCCAGCACCAGCTTGCTGGCGTCGGGCATGATAGACAGATCCACCTTAATGCCGGTAGCCGGCGTAAACTGTGCGTCCACCATTTGCTGCAAGATTTCCAGGATCTGCCGGGGACGGTTCAGCCACACCTGAAGGGTTTCGCCGTCGCTTCCCGTCGCTTCATACGATTGAGCAGAGAAAGAAGCGCCGAAACGGTTGATGGTGGCCATGACCGACTCAAGCCCGTTCATCCCGGTAGGCAAATCCTTCTCATCCTGGAAAAGGGATACGCTGTCCAATCCCAGGGGGGACAGACGCAAGCTATCCGATGTGCTGATCACATAGAATCGGGCGCTGGAGGAGCCCTGGGAGAATATGGCCAGGCGTTTGGGCAGATCATTGGGCTTTTCCATCAGGGAATCCAGCAATTCAATAGCCAGCCGCAGGTAGGAAATTTCGCCGGATTCCTTGACGCCTGCAATGGCGTTGAGCCGCGCTTCGCTTGCTTCCAGTTCGTTCTTCCAGCCCATCAGCGCCGTTTCCACATCCAGGCCATAAGCAGAAAGATCAAAGTCACGGTAAGTATCCGTGTTGCCGCCCGTAATTTTGCTGACTTCCAGGCCCAGGGCAGACATTTCCTCAGAAATACGGTTCAGCGTATTGATTTCTTCCCAGATCGGCGTCACGGTCACATTCAGCGTCAGGGTGTGCTCCCCTGCCGTCAGGTATACCGTGGCAGGGTTCCCCTGCTCATCACGGACAATATAATTTTCAAAATTCAATGCGGAATCGATAGCAAAGTTTTCAAACGCAGAAGAGGGCACGGCACCGTCAATGAGAGCCGTGCGCCACACCGGGAAATCCGTTTTCCCGGACTGACGGCAGCGCAGGGACAAACCATAGTACCCTTCCTGCTCCACCTGGAAGGTATACACCAGCTTGTCGCCCGCATACTTCCAGGAACCATCCTCAATGTAGTTGATCCGCTTTCCATCCGACGAATAAGGCTCCAACTGCGTATTATACAGGGCGCCCACACGGATATTGGCGGAATTGCGCCGATCCGCCTGTTCCCCCTGCAGGGTGATGATGTTTTCGCCGGTCAGTTCATGGGGCTGAGTCTGCGGAGTTTGGGCAGGAATGACGAATGAAAGGCTGATCAGTTCTGCCGTCCCTTGGGTAGCCGTCAGGCGCAGCGTATGCTCACCCGCCGTCAGGAACAGGCCCATATCCTGGGCATAAATGGCTTCCTTGCCGGCCAGGCCCTGGCTGAAAGCGTCCCTCACCTTATCGGGCAGCGGCGCCACTTCATTGCCATAGCGATCCAGCGGGAAATCGCGGGATGCAGCCCACCAGCTATCCAGCATCAGCGAATTGCATTCCGTGTATGGAATAACGCCGTCCACAGCCAGAACATAGCCAAAATCCAGAATTGTATCATCCAGCAGCCGGTATGTAAACTGCGGATAGACAAAAGCATCCCGCTCCATGGTCACACTGATTTCCAGCGACTGGCCAGCGGCAACGGTCTGTCCGATCCCAATATTTCCTTCCACTTCGGACAGATGAGCATATTCGGCATAATAATCCTCATAATTCTGTTCAGCCATTGCTCCTGCCGCAACCAGCAAGAGCATGACCAATATCAGTATAAAACGCTTCATCTACATCTCTCCTCCGTGTCATAATTTCACCTTGAAAACAGCTCGCGGATCATTCGTCTTCAAGCCCCAGCACAGTTCGTCCTGCGGCGCTCTGTGGCCATCCATCCTTCCAGGCCAGTGTGCTGATCGCCATCTCCTGCGTGCTGCAGCGTTCGTAGAAGTTTTCAAATATGATATAGTATTTTTCGTCATCCTGGAAAACCGAACTATGCCCAGGATAACTCAATCCCCGTTTGAATTCAACAATGGTTTCGCCGCCTTCATCCATCAGACTTACACCTTTTTTATCCAGGTACGGTCCTCTGATATTTTGGGAACGGCCCACGACTGTGCGATAATTCTGATCCGTGCGCTCCACCGCACAGGTCAAATAATACCAGCCATCTCGCTTAAAGACATATCCGCCTTCTGCCGGATGCGGATATTCTTCCCGGTAAGCAACGGAAAAAACATTGTCATCATAGACCTTACCGCTCTCTTCATCAATCCTGCGGACCTTCACTCCTGACAATGCTGATCCATATACCATCCACAGTTCGTTTTCATAGGTTCTGATTATATGGGGATCAATGGCGTTCCAATCATCCGCTTCAGTGCTTTCCATAACAATCCCTTCATCCTTCCAGGCATAACGCGGATCGTCCTTGTCAAGCGTCACATTTGTAAGCTGCGCCATGGCGGAAGTATTGCGGCAATTGCGGGTTACAGCATAGTATATCCGGTATTTCCCGCCAAAGTAAGTTAATCCGGGGCACCAGATTTCACAGTCCGGCACATGTTCTTCCATCCAGGAAAAGGGCCGCGGCTTGCTTTCGGGCAGAAACGCATCGTAACGATACCAACGGATCATATCTTTCGACCGCAACAATCCGATGCGCCCTTCCATAGGCCAAAGCTTCCAGGTACCTGCTACACAATAGTACCAATCGCCATCCCGAAAGATTTCCGGCACTGCAGCGTGATCAATATCTCCCTTAAGCACAAGCATCCGGGGCAATTCATCATCAATTTTTTCGATCAGTTCCAGACAAAATGCTGTCCCCTCGCCTTGAATCACAGGCTGATGCTCACCCTCTGTCACAGTCAGAGCATTTCCCGGAGTA
The DNA here is from genome assembly GCA_015056265.1 of Clostridiales bacterium. Lineage (GTDB taxonomy): Bacteria > Bacillota > Clostridia > Christensenellales > Aristaeellaceae > RUG563. The sequence goes on along the minus strand of SVGR01000004.1, from coordinate 28,194 downwards.
CCGATGAGCCACCCATCCATCGTTTCTTGCAGATGAAACGACGTGCTTAGCTGCAGGGGAAACAGACGATATGGCGCATGCTTTTGCTGCCCCAGCTGAAGATAACGCAATCCCAATCCTGCTGCCAGGTTCTCCAATCTCCACATCCCACTGGATGTTCTGCGAAAACGCCATGCCTGATTCAGATCATGGCTGTAGCTTTGTAGCACAACCCGGTCGCATTCATGGAAACCAAAATCGCCGCCCGACAATACCAGACCATTCGGAGCAACTATTTTGTAAATTCCGCCGTTTTTCAGCATGTTCATCGCCCTTGTCTTGTTTAGGCCCTATAGAAAAACTGACTCTTGCCGCCTGGGATGCAAATAATCCTGTCAATTCAGCAATACAAGTTTTTCTCTCCAAGTATTATAGCAAAAAAATCTGGGCCACAAAAGAGGGAATATGATTCTATTCCTGCAAAATCGTCCGGAAATACTTTCTGAACGTACATCAAAGTTTTACCGCTTTTCATATAAGGCGGTAGGGAAAACGCGCATGCCGTTTTCCCTGCCGCCATTTGATATATGAATTATGGTTTCTCAAAGCGCTTCAGCACCCGACGCCCCACGGCGGTATCAGGCCAATCATCTTCCCAGATGATTGTGCTGATATTCATCTGGGTTGTGGAACAGCGATCATACCAGTTTTCAAAGACCATATAATACTGTTCACCCTCCTGGAAAACAGAGCAATGACCAGGGTAGTACACGCCCCGCTGCTTATATTCCACGATGGTTTCTCCGCCTTCATCCATCAGGCTGACGCCATTTTTATCCACATACGGCCCGCGGATATCCCGGGAACGGCCCACGATGGCACGATAGTTCTGGTCGCCCCGTTCCACCACCACCATCAGGTAATACCAGCCGTTGCGTTTGAACAAATAGCCGCCTTCGCAGGAATGGGGGAATTCCTCCCGATAGGCCACAGAGACCATTTCACCATCATAAAGCATACCGGTTTCTTCATTAATGCGGCATAGCTTTACTCCCGACCAGGCAGAGCCGAAGACCATCCACAGTTCATCATCATACGTGCGGAAAATATGGGGATCAATTACGTTGTAATTATCCGTTTCCGTGGTACGCATGACGGGGCCGGCGTCCTTCCACGCATAGCGGGGATCATTCACATCCAGGGTATCATTGGTGATCATGGCCATGACGGTTGTGTTTTTCAGGTTCCTGGTGGCCGCATAATAGATCCGGTATTTGCCGCCAAAGTGCGCAATGCCCGGGCACCAGATTTCGCAGCCCGGCACCATTTCATCCATCCAGGGGAAGGGGCGAGGGGTGCTCTGAGGCATGAATTCATCATACAGATGCCAGCGGATCATATCCCGGGAGCGGTTCAGGCCGATCCGGCCCTTGGTATCGCCGCGGGTCAGATTATCATAAACGGCATAATACCATTCGCCGTCCTTGATCAGCTCCGGAATGCCCATATGAATCGTATCGCCGCACAATACCTTCACCTGCGGAAGCTCATACGACCCGTCGTCCAGCAATTCAAAGCGCAGGGGCGTTCCCTTGCCGATGAGCACAGGCTGATGGGCTCCCTGTTCCGCCGTCATTTTGTGATCGTCGTTCAGGGCGATATAGCATCCATCATCTTCTTCTATGATGCTGAAGACACAGCCGCAAGGCTTGGTGAACAAAAAGAACGGCGCATGATCCATCTGATGATAAACCAGGCCCATGGAACACATCGTCATTCCTGCAGCCATATTGATGATGTTCCAGCTTCCGCTGGCCGTTTTCTTCAGTTTCCAGGCCTGATTCAAATCATAGGTATAGGGCTGCAGCACCACGCGGTCGCCCTCATGATAACCAAAATCATCCCCTGCCAGCACCAATCCATCCGGTGCAACAATCTTATATACGCCGCCATCAATCAGTTTGCTCATAACAGTTTCCCCCTGTTTCCTGATTTTTGATTGGATCCGTTTTTCTTATTTTTCAAATCGGGCCAGCACCCTGCGGCCGGCAGCGCTTTCCGGCCAGCCGTCCTCCCAGGTCAGGGTACTGATATCCAGTTCCACCTGGGCACACCGGCCGCCCTTATGCTCAAAGACAATATAATACTGATCCCCATCCTGCAGCACCGTGCTGTGGCCCGGATAGCACAGGCCGCGCTTATGCTCCACGATGGTTGTGCCGCCTTCTTTCATCATGTCCACGCCGTCCCTGTCCAGATAGGGGCCGCGGATATCCCGGGAGCGTCCCACTACCGCCCGGTAATTCTGATCCATCCGTTCTACCGCCGCCACCAGGTAATACCAGCCGTCCCGTTTGAACAGATAGCCGCCCTCGGCGGGGTGCGGGAATTCTTCACGGTAGCAAACGGAATACACCTTGTCATCATATACCTTGCCAGTCTCCTCATTGATGCGGCGCACCTTGATGCCCGACCAGGCAGAACCATAAACCATCCAGATTTCCCCGTCGTACGTATGAATCACATGGGGATCAATAGCGTTCCAGTCATCGCCCTCCCGGGTGATCATCACAGGGCCTTCGTCCACCCAGTTGTAATAAGGATCATTCTTATCCAGCGTCACATTGGAAAGCTGTCCCATCACCGTGGTATTCTTGAAAATCTTGGTCACGGCATAATAAATGCGATACTTGCCGCCGAAATAATCCAGAGAGGGGCACCAGATATCGCATTCCGGCACGTGCTCCTCCATCCAGGGATAGGGCCGCGGATTGCTGCGGGGCAGTAAAAAATCATAATCGTGCCATTGAATCAGATCCTTCGACCGCTTGATGCCCACCCGTTCCCGATTCTCATGGGCGTTGCGGCGGTCGCAGATGCAATAATACCAATCCCCGTCCTTGAACAATTCCGAAACGCCGGTGTTGGCGGTATCCCCCCGAAGCACCAGCATATGGGGCAGATCGCAGGGGCCTTCATGCAATAATTCAAATGTAAATATCGTTCCCTCAGCAGAGCGGATCACCGGCTGATGAGCGCCCATGCTCTGAACATACTGGCCGAGAATCTCAATCTTATAGCCCTCTTCGCAGGGCAAAACAGGATAGGCAGGGCCCTTTTCCCCGGGCACCAGGAAGCAGGGGGCATAAGCCAGCTGATCAAATGTGAAGCTGTAGAACCACTGACGCGCCGCCAGATTCATCAGTCCCCATTTTCCCTCCTCGTTCTGTTTCAGCTGCCAGGCTTGGTTCAGATCCTGAGAATAGGGCTGCATCACAACTTTTTCCGCCTCATGAAAGCCAAAGTTGTCGCCTGCCAGCGCCAGCCCTTCCTGATCCCGAATGATGTAAATGCCACCGTTCACCAGCATATTCATATGAATACTACTCCTCTCTGACTGGGGTACTCTATTCTGTTTTTTAGATAAACCTCGTTGGTGTTCATGTCGAAATTCATCGTTTTCATCCCATATCGTCAATTTAATATAGCAGGATCCGCCATCGAATGAAAAGGGAAAATCCGCTATTTTGTGTAAAATCGTTCTCATTTTTTCCGATTTCACCGTTTCCTCTATTGCTCAAAGAAACAAATCGTGTATAATATTAGTCAATATCCTGAGCAGCGCTTTTAGGCGGAGGCGGTTTCGTTGGCAAGCATTGATACAAAAAATCTTCAGATCGTTCTGAAAGACTTTTACACCCTTACCGGGATGCGCATCGGGCTGCTGGACCACAATGCGCAGGAACTGATTACCTTTCCTTCCCAGCCCTGCCAGCTTTGCGTGCTGACCCGAACCAAGCCGGAGCTGGATGAAAAATGCCGTCAATGCGATCTTGCCGCCTTCATCCGCTGCCAGAAAAACACCTCTCCCCATATCTATACCTGTCACGTCGGTCTGCAGATCTTCATCATTCCGTTAAAAATTGATAATCATATTCTGGCTTACATCATGTGCGGCGAGGTGATTGACAGCGCGCGGATCCATGAGCAGCGGCAAGAAATATATGATTATCTTAAGCCTTACCATTTCCCGGAGGATGAGCTGCGCCAGGCCATCCTTTCCCTGGACAGCCGGGGGCAGGATGTGATGAACGCCGCTGTCACCACCCTGGAATCCCTGGCCCTGTTCTGCCTGAGCAAGCAAATGATCAGGCCCAACAAGAATGACTTCCTCAAAAACCTCAATGAATACATTGACGCACACCTGGCCAAACCTCTCCAGATTTCCGATCTGTGCAATCATTTTTTTGTCAGCCGCACCCAGCTCTATAAGCTTTCCCAGCCTTATCTGGATTGCTCTCTGGCGGAATATATCCAGCGGCGACGCATTCTGTACGCTACCAAGCTGCTGGAAAATACGGATTTGCCCATCACAGAAATTGCAGCCCTCACCGGATTCTGCGATTGCAACTATTTCCGCCGTATATTCAAAAAACTATCCGGCATTTCAGCAAAGGATTGCCGAAGCCAATCCCACGCCTCCATATGCGAAGAAGAAAAAGCCGACGGCGAATAATCTCTTTCCCCCATCATAAAAATGCGCTCATGGTTCGAACCAGGAGCGCATTTTTTCATGTATTCGTTTCCGGCAGTGCCGGCGCGGATTCATTATTTCCCGCCATTTCCCAGCCGCGTTACAATATTGGGGGTCAGCGCCGTCCAGGGCCAGCCCTCTTCGTCCCAAACCAGGGTGCTGATTCCCAGCCGGGCGTCAATGCCTGCAGGAAAATATTCCATGATGAAATACCACTGACCGTCGTCATCCTGGAAAACCGAGCAGTGACCGGGCATCACCATATCGGATTTTTCCTCGGTAAGCAGCGTTGCGCCGCCCTTATAGCCGCCATCCAGCATGGCTACTCCATCCCGGGCATAGAAGGGGCCCGTGATATTTTCGGACCGGCCCACGCCGTTGGAATAGCTCCCCGCCGTCATGATGCCCACCGCTGCAAAGAGATAATAATGATCCTGATATTTGATCATGTATCCCCCTTCAATGGCGCGATCGCCATTGACCCGGGACGCCAGCCAGAAAATCTTCGGGTTTTCCGGCTCCAGCAGCTTGCCGTTCTCTGCATTCAGGCGAACAATCTTCAATCCCGTCCAGGCAGAACCAAAGAGCAGCCAGGGATCACCGTTATCATCCATCACCACACAGGGATCGATGCAATTGTAGGGATCATTTTTATAGGAACTGATCACCGGCCCTGCATCCACCCATTCGTACGCAGGATCATTGGGATCCAAGGTTTTGTTGCTGTAAATAGCAATGGTGGAGCGCTGGGAATAGAGCGTGGTCAGGGCATAATAGATGTACCAGGTATCGCCGATTTTATACAATCCCGGGCACCAGAGGCTGGGATTGGGCACATCCTTTTGCATCCAGGGCTGTACGTCATCATAGGTATAGGCATTTTCAAGGGCGGTCCAGGTGATCATATCCGTGGAAGTGCGGATACCGCAGCCATCGCGATTGTCCCCCACCAGATAGTACACGCCGTCCACCTTGCGGATTTCCGGGCAGGAAATCATATCAATATTGCCCTTCACACGCAGCATATGCGGAAAGACCGTGCTTCCGTCATCCACCATTTTTTCATGCCAGGGCTGCTTATTGGTTTCGGAATGATAAATGGCTGCCGACTTGGCTAATTTTCCATTTTTCGGCTGCAGATAGAGCCCGCTTGACGCGCTGATGATGTTCAAGCCATTTTTATCCCGTTCAATGTACCATTTCTGCTCCGGCAGATTCTGGTCTGTTGTGGGATAGACCTTTCCGGTAACAGGCTGCAGCGTCAGATAACGCTGAGTCACCAGACATTCCAGTTTCCAGGTTCCATCCTCCTGCGCATGGGCACGCCACGCCTGATTCAGGCTGCCGTCATAAGCCTCCAGCTGCGCGGATGAAGCGCTGTTCATGCCAAAATAGGATACCGCCAGGCTCAACTGGGAACTGCCGCAGCTGAACTGATATACTGCGCCGTCCCGAAGGACTTCCTCTGCATGCACACCGGCGCAGCCCATCACCAAACTCACCAGCAGCAATACCAGTACCATTTTCTTCATTTTGCTTATTTTCCTCCTTTTTTATTTTACCGGGCCGGTGCCCAGTTTCCCTACCACGTCCGCTGTCAGCGCCGTCCAGGGCCAGCCTTCTTCATCCCATACCATGGTGCTGATGCCCAGCTTCGCGCCGTATCCTTCGGGGAAATATTCGATCAGGAAATACCACTGCCCATCGTCATCCTGGAACGGGGCGCAGTGGCCGGGCATATCGATGCCTTCTTTGGGCTCTGTTATGAGAGTGGCCCCGCCCCGCTTGCCGCCGTCCATCATGGCCACACCGTCCCGGGCATAGAAGGGGCCGGTAACGCTTTCCCCGCGGCCAACGCCGTTAAAATACGTACCCGGCGACATGGGGCCCGCAGCCACAAACAGATAGTAATCATCGCCGCGCTGAACCATATATCCGGCTTCAATTGCCTTATCTCCCCGGGCACGGGACGCAAGGCCGATGATCTGGGGATTTTCCTCATCCAGCAGCTTGCCCGTCTGGGCATTGAGGCGGGTGATCTTGATCCCCGTCATCCCGGAGCCGAATACCATCCAAGGATCTCCCGCATCATCGATAATCACACAGGGATCGATGCAATTGTAGGAAGAGCCATAATCAGAACGAATAACCTCCCCTTCATCCACCCATTTGTAATTGGGATCTGCGGGATCCAGCGTCGTATTGCTCAGCAAACCAATAGAGGACTGAACAGAATAGGGCTTGGAAAGGGCATAATAGATATAATACTTTTCCCCGATCCGGTAGATGCCGGGGCACCACAGATCGCCGTTTTCCACATTATCCCGTTTCCAGGGGCCGATATCGGCAATATAAAAGGCATTTTCCATTTCCGTCCAATGGATCATATCCTCGGACATCTTATAGCCGCAGCCATCATGAACCGCCGAAACCGCATAATACATGCCGTCTGCCCTGATAATTTCCAAACAGGACGCCTTATTCACATCCCCCTTCACCAGCAGCATCCTGGGGAATACGGTGCTGCCGTCATCCAGCATGCTGATTTCCCAAAGCTGGCTCTTTTCATCTGCCGTTTCAAATTGGCGCACCTTCTCATAGGCCTTGATGACGCCCCCCACCGGCTGCAGGCTTTTTCCGCTGTGGGCGCTGATCAGCCGCCAGCCGCCGTTCTCCTGTTGTATATACCACCGCTGGCCCGCCTTCCCCGTATAATCGGCCAGGGAAATGGCTGCGCCATCCTTTTTGCTGTTGCGAAGAACCGTCAGATACTGCCCGGTCACCAGGCATTCCAGCTCCCAGGCGCCGTCCTCCCGGGCATGAACGCGCCATGCCTGATTGAGACTGCCGTTATACCTTTCCAGCTGGGCCACCGTAGCCACATCCGAAAGGCCGAAGGAGGATGCCGCCAGGCTGAAATCGGACCCGGCACAGGAAAAGCGGTACACCGCGCCGTCGGACAACTCCCCTTTTTCTTCAGCTGCCGCTGTGCACGATAGCATCAGCAAACCAATCAGTAGAATCAGTATTCTCCGCATCGTTTCCGCTCCTTTTCATCTCACAAATTGAAAAAACGGCCAAAATACCGCCACTTGTACGAATAGATCATATCACAGCGCTTTTTGAATTAATAGAGAATATGGGTATATAAAATGTAAAATCGTCCGCAAATCACACTTGTGCTATGGTGGAGATCCGCCCTCCCCTTCTGCATATAAAAATCGCCTGCTTCCCGCGCTTTTCTAAAAAATCCGTGGTCGATTTCGCAGCAAAAGAACGTATTTACATTGACATTCCTGATAAAAAAACAGTATACTGCAATTGAATCACGGTGATTGTCACAAACAACGTTTTACATATAAAAGGAGGTTTATCCATGACCAAGCGTGAAATCATGTGGAAGACCATTGCAGGCGAAAAAGTGGATCAGGTGCCCTACAGCTTCGATCTGACCAATGTGATTGCGGAAAAGCTGATTGATCATTATCAGATCGCCGACGGCAACGTCAAGCGGGGCATCGGGGATTATTTGTGCACCGTCTGGATCGACAGCGGCCTTCGCAATCTGGATGAGAAGCACATGATCGACGATTTCGGCACGGTCTGGATCAAGAGCGATGAATGGAAGCACATGGGGGACTGGGGCGGCATTGCCTCCGTGCCCCTGAAAGAGCCCACCATGGAAGGCTACGTTTTCCCGCAGCCCACCGCAGAAAGATACAAGGCCGCCGTGGAATCGGCCAAACATGCCCGGGAGAGAGGGGAGTATGTTTGCCTCTTTCTGGACGGGCTGCTGGATGTGGCCTGGCATCTGCGGGGATTTGAGCAGCTGATGGAGGATTTCATCTGCGAAGAGGAATTCGTGGAAGAGCTGATGGACGCCTCTCTGGAATTCATCCTCAAAGAAATCGCCGCCGCCCCCGACTGCGTGGACGGCATCCGCTTCGGCGAGGACTGGGGCCAGCAGAAGGGCCTGTTCATGGGCAAGCGGCTGTGGGATAAATTCCTCAAGCCCCGGCTGGGCAAAATGTACGCCGCCGCCAAGGCCCGCGGCTTCCAGGTGCTGATTCATTCCTGCGGCGATATTCACGAAGTGTTTGACGATGTGATTGAAATGGGCGTGCAGGCCATCAATCCCATCCAGCCTGAAACCATGGATGTGAAGGAACTGAAGGAAAAGTACGGCCATCGGGTTACCTTCTGGGGCGGCCTGGGCTGCCAGAGCACCATCCCCCTGGGCACCAAAGAAGATGTGGAAAAGGAATGCAAGGAACGTCTGGCCCTGCTGGGCAAAGGCGGGCGGTATATCTTCGGCCCCGCCGGCGCCATCCCCACCGAAGCGCCCGTTGAAAATGTGGTGACGCTGGTGGAATTTGCAAAGCATATGAATGACTGATTTTCCCCGGAAATGATATCGCCCCTGCTCATGCTTCAGAACAGGGGCGATTTTTTATACGCCGTACGCCGCAGCAGCGGTCGTTTATTTCAGCGCCAGACGAATCATATTCCAGGAGTAGGGATTCAGCGTTACCACAGCGCCCTGCTCCCCTACCACCGTATTGCCGCCGGCATGGGGCTTCACGTTATCGGGGTTCTGGGCGGTATTGGTGGCATCCTTGTCCTCATGCTCCAGCACCACGTGCTCGATCAGGCTGGCCTTGCCAAAGCTTTCCATATTGATTTCCACCTGTGCGCTCTCATCCTGGGAGCGGTTGACGGCAAAGACGACGATCTCGTTTTCTTCCTGGTTCCACACCGCCACGGAATCCACCCACGGCACATTCTCGTACCGCCGGGTTTTGTACCCGTCGCAGATCACCTGGGTATTCAGGGCAACGCCCCGTCCATACTGGGAGGTATAGCAGAAGGGATAATAGGTGGACTGTACCCAGGCAGGGCCGCCAATCACGGTCATGATGGGGGCGCAGACGTTGATCAGCTGCGCCATGCAGGCCACATGTACACGGTCGCAGTGGCGGATCAGGTTCATCATCATGCTGCCAAAGAGCAGGGCGTCTTCCATGGTGAAGAAATATTCCTCGCGCTGGGGACCCACGGACCAGGGATCCACCGCATTATTGCACTTGCCGATCTGGGGCCATACGTTCCATTCGTCGAAGGAAAGATTGATCTTCTTCTTGGAGCGCTTCTTGGCGCCCACGGCGTCGCACATGGCAATCACGCCGGTGATGAATTCTTCCATGGTCAGGGCATTGGCCAGATAATCGGGGCGGTCCTTGCGGTCATTGGGATAATACTGATGCAGGGAAAGATAATCCACATGGTCGTACACCCGATCCAGCACCGTCAGTTCCCATTCGCCGAAGGTGGGTTCGTACATGGTGGCGCTGCCGCAGGCCACCAGCTTAATGGAAGGATCGATTTTCTTCATCAAGCCGGCGGATTTCCGGGCGATGGCAGCATAATCCTCCGCCGTCCGGCAGCAAATTTGGTTGGCGTCGTCCATTTCATTGCCCAGGCACCAGACCCGGTCGCCATGGGGCTTTTCATGACCATAGGCCACGCGCATATCGGCGAAGGTGCTGCCGGCAGGCATATTGCAGTATTCCAGCAGCTGGGCGGCCTCATCGGGGCCCCGGGTGCCCAGGTTGACCGCCATCATCACTTCGGATTCCACTTCGCGGGCCCAATCATGGAATTCATCCGTGCCCACTTCATTGGGCTCAATCTGCTGCCAGGCGGCGTCCAGCTTCCGGGGGCGCTTTTCCTTGGGGCCCACGCCGTCCTCCCAGTGATAGCCGGAAAGGAAATTGCCGCCGGGATAGCGGATGATGGGCACGTGCATATCCCGCACGATCTTCTTTACGTCCTCACGGAAACCATTTTTGTCTGCCAGGGGATGGGTGGGTTCATAAATGCCGTTGTATACGCCGCGGCCCATATGTTCAATGAACGAGCCGTAGATATACGGGTTAATGGCGCCAACCTTGAAATCGCGGTGCAGGGTAATCTTTGCCTTCATGTCCTGATCCTCCATTTCATCCAATGCCGTTTTGTTGCTGTGTGAACGATGGCGCCGGAACTGGCCGAAGCGCCATTTCCGGATATGCATAATACCTTGTTTTTATTATACCGGGAAAAATCCGGAACAGGAAGGGAATATTATTCTTTTTTCTTCGCAATCGTACACAAAATTTTAAAATATTCCGTCTCTGGCCTTTCCTCCCCCTGCAGTTAATGATTTTTATTTCAAAATATCCTATCTATTGATATAACATTATATCTATAGATTCCTTTGCACGATCTCATTGGCCTGATACAATACGCATATATCCCCATTTTGGTGGGATGGTATAGTTACAAATGAGATATAAAAAGGAGGGATGCCTGATGGCCCAAGACATGCTTGAAAACGGCGATGCTTGTGATTATCGGTTGCTGAAGCGTCAGCTTCAAGCCGATATTGACTACCGGATCCTGGGTCAGCACATGCAAGCCGCAAGAAAAAAGAGGGGCATGACGCAGGCCGCGGTGGCCGAAAAGATGAAGGTAGGAACGAAATATTATTCCGCCATTGAATCCGGAACGGTAAAGATCAGTCTGTACCGCTTCATCCAATTCATTTGTTTGATGGGCACGACGGCGGATCAGCTGCTGATGGGCTGCCATGCAGATTACCCGCCCAGCCATCAATGCCCGGATGACGCATCGGATGACCGCAAAGCGATCTACGCCCTGATGGATCAATGCACCGAAGATCAGATCAAAGCGCTGCGCATCATCATCGATGGATTGATGACGATCCGGAAACCCTGAAAAACATCGGCAAAAATACGAAAGGAAGAGAGACCGTGAGCAAGGAACACGACGCTCTGGTGGAGGGGCTCTACGCTCAGTATTACGATGCCGTATACCTGCGATGCCTTTCTATTATCCAGTATAATCCACGCTTTTACCCGCTGGTTGAGGATTGCGTACAAGAGGCCTTTCTCCAGGTAGTGGAGGATGACAAAAAATTCAAGCGATGCAAGAATCCCGTAGGATGGATCGTACGGGTGGCACAGAATAAATTAAAAGGTAAATTCCGCGATGAAATCTGCCATGCTAAAGTCATATCTCCATTGTTGTTTGAGCAGCAAGAAGATATGGCTTTTTCTATATATTCATTGGATCAGGAGCTTTCCAGGCGCGATGCCGTTGAGGCCATTGCCCGGATTTATCATCAGCTATCGGATATGGAAAAGAAGGTATTCATCGCCTATTTCCTCCATGATCTGGATCAGAAGGAAACAGCTAAGGAGACCAATTTGACGGAAAATTCGGTTCGTGCGGCGGTGAAACGCATCCGTCGCCGTGCGCGGGCCATGAAAACTGAAAATTTTCTTTTTTTATTGGGTGCATTTTTGATTAGTTGTGCAACAAGAAAGTGAAAGGAGGCTTTGGAATGGATGGCAAACAGAGCCCTGAACTGGCTCAAATCTTAAAAGCCATCAAGGAGGGCGGCTACGGTAAGGACGAATGGATCCGTCGTCTGAATGCGCTCGTTGATCGCGAGCTGCTCCAAATGGACCGCCCTGCCGATATGGAACTGGTGCGTGCATGCCAGGATATGCTCTATCGCCTTCACCATGATGGCACTGCATACGAAAGCAACCATACTGAAGCAATCAAGAAAGCAAAGGCAAAACTGCGCAGCCCCTGGCACGAAATGAATCGGTTTCATCCTTTGATCCGTGTGGCGGCGGTGTTGATTTTCATGACCATCGGTTTTCTGTTCTATGATTTGCTGATTTGCCGGGAACCCCTGGACAGCATATCCACCCCCGATGAACAGCAATTCATTGTGAACGGCAATACGACGGAAAATGAGGTCACCCCCCACGGCAGCGCTGATGGCGAACGCCAGCCCGGCACGATCATCACCACCGATCTGACCGAAGCGGTAACCGCCTTTGGCTACCATCCCGCCCTGCCCACCTGGCTGCCGGAGGGATGGGAGGTAGATAACTATGCTGTTATCACATCTAACCATGCTTCTGATTTTTATGTTCAGTATACTAACGATACACTTTCAATGAAGATGCGGCTCAAAATAGTTGAATACGAGCGAAAAGAGATAGCTCAGTCCGTCATTGAACAAAACAATCACGGTTATTCTATTAACCTTTCGGGTACAAAAATCTATGTTACTGAAAACATCGATAGTACAGTAGCGATGTGGTTAACGGATCATCTCTGTTACTCGCTTTCGGGGCCGTTACCAGTAAATGAAATAATTAATATTGCTGAATCCATCTTGCAGGAGGTAAGGAAATGAAGTGCACAAAACTCAAGTGTACTATATGTATACTTCTCTGTTTCACGATACTTCTTACCCTTTCAGTTTCAGCCAGCGCAGCCGTAGACGCCAGCCCCGTTTTTGTTGGTGGTCGTGTCACGATCGATAATGGGCTCTACGCTGAGATGCACGCGGAAACAAAATATGACGTTGACGATCTGGGCGTTGCGTCCATCGATCTTCACCGTGTAAATAGCAACGGAAGCATCACCTACTCCATAACGCCGCTTCCCCTGCCTACAACCACCTACGTCGATTCCATGCTCTACTACGGTTCAAAAAGCTGCGGCGGGTACGCTGTCAGGGGCAGCTACTACCGCCTATGCGTCACCTTCATCGCGGACGGGATGACCATGACCATCACATCCCGCATCGTACAGTATCAATAATCACCCACAACTCAGGAGCATCAGGAATGATGAGGGGCGCTCCGGGGTTTTCCTGGGGCGCCTTTCACATGCAATTTTCACGGAAAAATCAGCCCTGGATGATGCAAAACGGGGAAAAAACGGCCTTAAAAACAGGCCGCAGCCGCCATTCCGGCAGCATGCTTCATGCATTTCCTCTCCATCCGGCAAAACTCAGGCACGATCGTTCCTGGCAATTGATCGATCATTCCTTTATGCTTAATGCATCAATCGTACAGAAGGCGAGGGCTTACCATGTTCTCCAAGAAGCTATCCACTGCCATCCTCAGTATCTGCGACAGCCAGCAGCTTTCCTATGAGGCCGCCGCTGAATTATGCGATCTCAGTCCCCGATACTTTGGCTCCATCGCCAGAGGCCAGGCGTCGCCATCCGTCAATACCCTGGAAAAGCTCTGCAACGGCTTTGACCGCTCACCCAACGAACTGCTGGGATTTTCCACCGCTGAGGAAGAAATGGCCTTCCGCATGGCGTCGCAGGTGAACCACTACCGGGAATGCTACCTCTTCAATGGGCATACGACCACCTATCCCCTATGCCCCCATTGCAACGGCAGCATCGAAAGGGAATACCAGAACTATTGCTCCACCTGCGGGCAAAAGCTATGCTGGGATTTCTATCAGTATGCTACCCCGGTAAATAATAGTCATTGCCTCTGAGTCATAGCCTCTGATGCCATGCGAACCAGTCATCGCCGACTGGTTTTCCTCTTTTTTGGGGGGCATATCAAGTGTCCCAATCGCTCCAATGCAAAAAGAGGCCCGTCCCTCTCGGGACCAGCCTCTGAATGGGCAGTTGCAGCCACCCGCACCGGGCATTTTAGCCCATTTTGATTGAATTATCAGCCGAAGCGGCGCTTCAGCAGGCCTTCGAAAGCCTTGCCATGCCGGGCAAACACCTCATAACTGTTTCAGAAAATAATATGCGGCCATCAACACGCGTCTGGTTCCTTCCCACTCAAAACATTGCATCGCCTGATCATAGGGAAGCAACACGATTTTCCGGATCTCGCCCTGCTGTGGATTTGGCGTTTCGTTTCCGCATTTTGCAAGGAAATAGATCACTTGCTTTCTTGTTCCGGGCTTCTCCCTTAGATCATAGGCATCTATTTCCCGAAAACCATTCACAAAAACAGGTTTCAAACCAGTTTCTTCGAGAATTTCACGACGCGCAGTTTCCATTTCTGTTTCGCAGGCCTCCATGTGTCCCTTGGGAAAGCTGTATGCACCACTTTGCTCCTGCACGATAACAAATAAGTATTGCCCATCCCGCAGTGTATATAGGACTGCTCCACATGATATTTCCTGATGCATGACATTTTCCTTTCTATAGACGAAAACAGAGGGGCGTTGCCGCCTCTCTATGATGGAGTGCCAATTACTTGCCGAAGTAGCGCTTCAGCAGGCCTTCGAAAGCCTTGCCGTGACGGGCTTCGTCCTTCGCCATTTCATGCACGGTATCATGGATGGCATCCAGGTTCAGCTGCTTGGCCAGGGTGGCCAGTTCCTTCTTGCCGGCGGTGGCGCCGCATTCGGCTTCTACCCGCATTTCCAGATTCTTCTTGGTGCTGTCGGTCACCACTTCGCCCAGCAGTTCGGCGAACTTGGCGGCATGCTCCGCTTCTTCATAAGCGGCCTTTTCCCAGTACAGCCCGATTTCGGGATAGCCTTCACGATGGGCAACACGGGCCATCGCCAGATACATGCCAACTTCGGTGCATTCGCCGGTGAAGTTCGCCCGCAGGCCTTCGATGATCCTTTCGTCCACGCCCTGAGCCACGCCAACACGATGTTCGTCGGCCCATTCACGGCCTTCCTTCATTTCTTCGAACTTGCTGGCAGGGGCCTTGCACTGGGGGCACTTTTCGGGAGCCTCGGGACCTTCATGTACATAACCGCAAATCTTGCATACCCACTTCATAATCTTCATCCTCCATTTTTCTTTCTTTTCTTGGCCGGGTTCCCCCGGTTTCATCTCACGCTATATATATACACCGTTTCCGCGGGAGTGAAACATCATTTTGCAAATTTTTATTTTTTCTGATAAGCCTCGATAGCTTTTACGAATTTAGCCAGAAAGGATTGTTCCCCCCAGGTATTAATCTTGAAAAACAAGGCCTGACTGCCCCCGGCGGTGACAGCCGTCAGATAAAGCTCATCATCCTTGCCAAAGAGGGTGACATTCAGGCTAAGCCGATTGCCCCCCATATAGCTATACCGTTCATATACCCTGACGGCGCAGCGAACACCATCTATTTCATAGAAACTGCCGCCTTCCCGGGAAGCAGAGGAACTGCCCTGCATTACCTGGTGCTCGATATAATTGAGCAGATCATTAAAATTCCCCTGCAGATGCGCTTCATATTGGGCCATTGATTCCGCCTCACTTTTCAAATCCGGCCAGGACTGCTTCGCCCATGGCTTCCTTTTCGCAGATACGGCTGTGAAGCACGGGCAGATCTTTCAGCTCCGCCACCTGGGCGGGGGCTTTGAGACCAGCAGCCTTTTCAAGAGCAATGGCCGCCTGGAAGGCGTCGCCTTCCACGGGAATGCCCAGGGCATCCGCCACGTCCGCAGCGAATTTGTAGGGACTGGCGGTAGAAACGATGAGCAGGGGGGCCTGATCTCCGGAATCCGCCGCATAATCCGCCGCTACGGCAACCGCCACAGCTGTATGGGGATCCAGCACATATTTTTCCGTATCCCAGATTTTCCGGATGGTTTCCGCCGTACGCACATCGTCTGCAAAGCCGCCGATAAAATTCTCCTGCATCTTTTTCAGCAAATCGGCGCCGATATCGTACACGCCGTCATCCTTCAGCTGCTTCATCCAGCTGGTCACCCGGCCGCAATCCCCTTCTGCCAGTTCCAGCAGGAACCGCTCCAGATTGGAGGAAATCAAAATATCCATAGAAGGCGACATCGTTTTATGGAAAGGACGACGGCGATCGTATACGCCGGTGCGGATGAAATCAGACAGCACATCATTGCGGTTGCTGGCGCAGATCAGCTTCCCAATGGGCGCGCCCATGCGCTTGGCATACCAGGCAGCCAGGATATTGCCGAAATTACCGGTGGGCACGCAAATATTCAGAGGGCGCGCCTCATCGATCACCCCTGCCTTCATCAATTCAGCACAGGCAGAAAGATAATAGGCCACCTGAGGAGCCAGTCGGCCCAGATTGATGGAATTGGCAGAAGAGAGGGTTTTCCCCATGGCATTCATTTTTGCGATGAAGTCAGGATCAGCAAACAATGCTTTTACTCCCGTCTGCGCGTCATCGAAATTGCCTTGAACAGCAGTGACATACACATTGCTGCCGGCAGAAGTAACCATTTGCTTTTCCTGTACCGGGCTGACCCCTCCCAAGGGATAGAACACATTGACAGAGGTGCCGGGCACATCCTTAAAGCCTTCCAGCGCTGCCTTGCCGGTATCGCCGCTGGTAGCAGTAAGGATCGCAATTTCCCTTTCCTCCCCCTGCTTTTTCGCGGAAGCAGTCATCAACCAAGGCAGCATTTGCAGCGCCATATCCTTAAAGGCCAAGGTGGGGCCGTGGAACAGTTCCAGAATATACCGGCCCTTGCCCAGGGGCTTTACCGGGGCCACCTGCGGATCGTCAAAGCGGGCATAGGCAGCCTTTGTCATAGGCAGCAATTCTTCTTCCGTAAAGCCGTCCAGAAGAAGCGCCAGGCAATGGGCAGCCCGGGCAGGATAATCCATTTTTGCCAGAGAAGCAAAATCCTCTTTTTTCAGGCAGGGTAAAGAAAGAGGGGCATACAGCCCCCCATCCGGCGCAATTCCGCGCACAATCGCCTCAGGGGCGGAAATAGCTTCAGCCCCCCGGGTGCTCATATAAGCCATAATGAACCTCGCCAGTATAATAAATCAGATAAAATACTTCTGGATGAATTCCGGGGCAACAGCGTCATCGCAGTTGACGGAAAGAATGAAATCCACATTGTGCTTTTCGCTGAGTTTCTCCAGACGGGCAAAGAATTCCTGGGTCTTTTCCACATCGGTCTTGACCAGCTTGAGGAAAGCATCCACAAAAATTACAGTAATATCAAAATTCTGGGCCAGCATACCGCACAGGAAACCGAAGAACATTTCGGGGCTGTCGGAGCCGTATTCGCCCGCATTGACAAAACGGACCTCATGGCGAAGATCAAACATATAGCGATTATCGTCATCCAAGAAAATAACGTCGCCCTTTTGTTCTTTAATAGCGGCATTGGCCATATCGAGAATTTTCTTAGTCTTGCCGGAGCCCTTTTTGCCGTGAATAACCTGTATCATGGGAAAAACCCCCTTCAATCATATTCTATGGTTTTATTATACATGATTTTTTTCAAAATTTCCAGCACTATTTTTGTTCACATTTTCAAGCAGATCGTCAAAGCGGATTTCCTGCATCAGACGGGCATTTTCCGGTGCCCGGGATATATCCCTGCGGCAAATAAGCGCATAATCGCATGTATCGCAGGGGCCCTTCTGGTTCCCGTCGCACAGCGGCGCCGCCGCTATTTCCCCCGCTCGCATCCGATGGGCCATTTCTGCCGCCATCTTTCCCGCATGGGCGATCAGACCGCGCATTTCCTCCAGATTGGCAAGCAACGCCCGCTTGTCAAAGCCGCCGTCGGCAGTGAGTACCTTGGGCAGCGTCAGGGGCGGCGCTTCGCTGTCCATCTTTTTCAGGATGGCCGCATCCCTGAGCGCCACGCCCTTGAGATGCAGCATCCGGGCCAAGGCGTCCTCCAACTGGGCGGTTTCCTCCCGATCGGGAAGGATGGGATCTGCCACGTGCATATAGAATGCACCGGCCGGCGACGCCCCCTCTTCCATGGAAAGCGCCGCCTGCAGATAGAGCAGCAGCTGTAGCTGCGCCCCGTGGAAAATCCGGGCAGCGTCCAGCTTCTGATTGCCGGATTTATAATCCACCACCCGAAGATACACGCCTTCATCCCCGGCATAGCGGTCGATGCGGTCGATGATCCCCCGGATATACACCCGGCTGCCGTCTGGCAGCGTCAGTTCGATGGGCGGAATGCCCCCCGCATAGCCAAACCTGATCTCCGCCGCCCGGGTTTCAAATGCACTGACCCGGGCGCCCTTGGTGAATGTCCATGCCACCCGGCGCAGCACCCGGCGGTATTTTTCCCCCAGGGCACGCATTCGGGCGCTGTCCCCCATAACGCCGCCCATCAGCTGGGCAAACAAAGGCTCCGCTGCCCGGTCCACCGCAGCATCACATGTTTTTTTATCGATCCTGGGCCAGTTTTCCAGGGCGGGCAGCAGCCGGGTAAAGCCCTCCAGGGCGCTGTGATAGAAATTGCCTGCATCGATGGGGGTCAGCGTCCATTCCTTCCGGGGCTGAGGGGACAAGCCCTGCTCCACAAAATGTTTGTAGGGACAGGCGGCAAACTGCTCCAGACGGCTGACGGACATCACCCGCTCCATGAACAGGGCATGGGTCACATCCCGGGGAAGGGGCGGGGCATTTTTCTCCGCCCGGAAGGCTGAAATCAATCTGTCAGCCCTATCCTTTGTTTCCGGGGCCTGGGAAAGGTATTTCCATGCAGCCAGCCATTCCCCGTCCAATGATCCCGCCTGCATCCGGGCACCCAGTGCATCCAGGGCAGGTCCGGGAGCCAGGGGCATCTGGGCAGCCCATCGCTGGCTGACCCCCCCTTCCTCCACCAGACCGGGAAACAGATTGCGGATGTGGGAAAGCTGAGCAAAAGGCCGAAGGGCGGCCCCATCCTGAGTGCCCTGGGAGCGGGTAAGAAACAGATGTTCCTGCGGCACTGAAAGGGCCTTCCATACATCCAGATATTTCAGTTGATCCCTGCCGTCATCATCCAGGGAGAGATACACCTGCAGCTTTTGCTGGGCATTTTCCTGTTCGGCGGGTGTAAGCAGGCCGCTATCGCTGCTGCCCAGCAATCCATCCGTCATATTCATCATGAACAGCGCCCGTGGCCGCGACAGGGGCAGCGAGCCGATCACCCCGCACATCACCGCATCTGCCGCCGGGGGAAGAGAGGACAGCCGGCAATCCTCCAATCCCGCTTCCAGCCAGACGGATAATTGCCGGGCAGATACCTTCACATCATTCAAAAGGGCATGGGCCTGGGATAAAAGCTGCATCAGCGCTTCCCATACCTGCCGGGCCTGCACCGCCTGGGCAGCCATGCCCTGGGCCAGCAGCTTTTCTTCATTTTCCAGCAGTTTTTCGTACACGCCCGTTTCTTCCAGATAAGCATAAAGCGCCTGCAGGGCATCCCGAGCCCCCCTGGCATTCCGTATGCCCTGGCGCAGCCCCTCCAGGGGCGTGATAAAGCGGCTTCTGGCATCTTCCAGACGGGCGCATTCCTCCGTGCTGCCGCGCTGAAAGGGACTCAGCCACATCTTCCCCCGGATGGCATAAGATACAATATAATTCTCCAGCCGCCAGATATCCATTTCCGCAATGGGAGCATACCCGGATTTGATCACCGCCAGCATATCCTGGGCATCGTACGCCTGGCCCACCGCCCGAAGGGAAGCCAGTATAAACCGGACAGCCCCATGATCCGTAGCCGGCAGTTTTCTGGTCACATAGGCAGGGATTTCGTAGGATGCCAGCACCGTTTCCAGCGTGCCCGCAAAGGCTGCATCCCCCATGGCCACTGCCATCTCTCCAAAGGGCACGCCCTTCTCATGGAGCAAAAGCATCTCCTGCGCGGCAAAGTGGGCTTCAAAATAGGGATTGGGAGCAGCATAAAGCCGGATTGCCCCGCAAATTCCCTGGTATTCCCGGGGCGGCATAGCAAGATAATGCCGGGCAAGATGGGCAAGCTCCGCCGGGCGCCGATCCGCCGCCTGGGGCAGCATCGCCATCCGGCATTCCATTCCGGCCTCACGGGCGGCATTCTCCAGCCGCCGGGCGCTTTCTCGCACCGGATCAAATGCCTCTTCTTCGCCCAGGATCAGCATGGCCGCCGTTTCCCGGCTGCAGCCTGCCAGGGCCAGGATCATCCGGTTCATCTGCCCCGTGAACACATCAAAGCCGTAGACGACAACCAAAGCGTCCTCTGCAATGCCGCTTGCAGGCAAACGCTGCAGCATGCTTTCCAGCACGTCTTCCCCATCCACAAACTGGCCGGAAAGCCCCTGGGCATAGGCGGCATAGATCAGGGCAAGATCGGAAAACTTATCCTTTTCCGCCCCTTCCGGCAATTCTTCTCCATAGGCGGATAACTGATCCGGGGTCACCCCTGCCCGCTTGAAATCGGCAATCAATGCCCCCATTCGACGAATAAAGCCCTGCTTGTCCGCCGCACTTTCATAATAGCGCAGTTTTTTATGCACCTGCATCAGCGCCCGGGCCAGGGCAAACTGTTTCCCCCGGCCGTCAATCCGGGTCATGCCGTCGGCCCCGGCTTGAGCAAATACACGCTCCGTCAGCCTGGACGGTGAAAGCACCTCAAGATCAAAAAAGCCCGCCGTCCCTAGGCCATCCATCAGTTCCCGTTCCGTCTGCAAGGTATACTGTTCGGGCACAACCACCAGTATTCTCCCGCCCTGGGCTGCCATGGAGAGCAGTTTTTCTCTCAATGCATCGCCGCTGCCGCCAATGATATTCAGCATGTTTCATTCCCCTTCCGGCATCAGTGCTTCCCTAGCGCCATCATCGGCATAAAAAGGAAAAAAGGAGCTGCCCGGCGGCAGCCCCGCTTCCCTTATTCAATCAGATAGGAATACCGACCGTTGAGCCAGGGCGCACCGTTATAGACGCTGTAGGCGTCTGCAAAGATGCGGTAGCGCTGCCCCACGCTCCAGGTATCGTTGGTATAATTGCGTATCAGCACTGTCCGATCATAATCAGAATCCAGCTTTACCAGGGCCATCGGGGGATTATTGGACAGGATCTGGGTAATGGTGCCCTTGCACAGATAAATCTGGGTATTGGCCACCCGGCGATCAGTAAAATTCAGGTAATCGGTATACATATCGTTCATATCCCATGCCTTGCGGGAATAGATATCCGCCACGGGACAATAATATACCGTATGCTCAACCACGCTGGTTTCATAACCCGGAGCCGAGGCCTCGATAATGATGGTGTTATCGCCGATATGATCGAAAATAGGTTCAAACGAGAAGCTGCCATCCACGGCCAGCTTGGTCAAATCCAGATTCTGATGGGAAGTGAGCACCCGGACGGTAGCCCAGGAAACCGTGGTGGCGCTGATCTTCATCCGCCGCTCCCGCTTGGGGTATTCCCCCTTGGCATTGGGTTCCTTGGTGGTATCATCCTCCCAGCCGGGACGCCATTCACTGCCGGTTTCCGCCGCCAGGTCCAGGGCGATCTGCTGGTTTTCACGATAGAGGGTAACGGTCATGGAATTTTCCCGATGATAGGGGGCCCGCACCACAATCTGGATTTCATTGTTTCCGCTGGCGGTCACATTCGCATGATAGTGGATCTTGCCATCCTGATTTTTCATCACCATGTCGGTATAATTTTGGCCGTTGATCATGACGGTGCTGTCCACCGCCACCTTGAACTGCATTTCGTACAGAGAGGTGGAAACCTCCGCAAAGGAGGAAGAAGGCTTGATCAGTTCCAGGGGGGACAGGGGAATCTCCACTGGATAGGTAATCTGGCCCATGGGCTTTTGCTCCCCGGCGCTGGTTTTCAGATACAGGGTCATCACTGCATCCACCGTTTCCTGAGTAACGGATTGCTGATCCTCATACCAGGTATAATCCTCCACCTCGATGCTGGCATAGCCGCCCACCACCGGCACATTCCGGCGCAGCTCCTTCACCCAGATGATCTGTCCCTCTTCCCCGGGCACCTTCACCAGATGGGCTGGAGAATCATTGAGCACGGTATCGGTAATGATCACCCGTTCATGCTCGGGCAAGGCCAGGGATTTTTGTTCGCCCTGGTAGGTGGGGAAATACACCCGATCCTGGAGCGGAATCTCTTCCGGCTTTTCAAGGAATGTTTTGTACACGCCGAAATAAAAGGCTACCGCCAGGCTGGCCGCCATCAGCACAATGGCAAACAGCCGCGTAAACCGGCGCACACCAAAACGCCGGCGCACCTTCATTTGCCGCACCGTCATACCGGATGCAGTATAACCCTTTTCATCCCCATATTCATCATATTCGATGGTTTCCCGAGATTGAACGGGAATGGCGTCCGGGCGCACATTTCCCTCCGCCCGCATGGCGTCATCGGAATAGGATGTGCTTTGGGGCATGGGAAACACGCGCCGCCCCGTCATGGTCTGCACGTTCCGGCCGGTGGGCGCCAGTCCCTGGCGAGTGGTCTGCTCCCGCAGCATGCTCTGGGCCTGTTCGCCCCGGCGCTTGCGGGCATGCAGATCCTTCATTTCTTTGGCCAGGGAATCCCGATCATCCACGGCGGATGTAGACCGGCCTTCCTCATTGATTTGAATGTATACCTTGGATGCGCCCTCCGTCTGGGGCGATGCGGCATCCGCCTTATCAGGCGTTTCCTGGGGCAATTCCGTACCGCAGCGGAAGCAGCGGGGGAAGGAAGCCCGATTCCAGTGTCCGCAATGGGGGCATTTCATATCGCCATCCTCCAGGCAAAAAACAAAATTCAAGAAAGCGCCTCTTTCCCTTTCCGGCGCTATGTGTATTGTTCGCAATCGGCGGGAAGAATTCCTGCATCTCGATAACTTTTTTACGAATCATTTACATCTTTCCTTATTCTGTGATATAATAATATGTCGATGTGTGCCCATGAATAGGCCTCATCCGCATCAACCTCTATGATGAATCGAGGGCGTAGTGACCGATATGAATCTGAAGGATATTTCCTCTCCCCAAGCGCTGAAAGGGATGAAACCGGATGAACTGAAGGCCCTGGCCGGTGAAATCCGGGAAACAATTATGGGCACCGTATCCCATAACGGCGGGCATCTGGCCTCCAATCTGGGTATAGTGGAATTGACCCTGGCGCTGCACCGGACGCTGGATTGCCCCAAGGATCAGCTGGTATTTGACGTAGGGCATCAGTGCTACGCCCATAAATTGCTCACCGGCCGGTACGCTGACTTTCCCACCCTGCGACAGCTGGACGGCCTGTGCGGTTTTCCCCGCCGGGAAGAAAGCGAATATGATTCCTTTGGCGCCGGCCATGCCTCCACTGCCATTTCCGCCGCCCTGGGCATGGCCCGGGCCCGGGATCTGAAAGGCGAAGATTACCGGGTGGTCGCCGTGGTTGGCGACGGGGCGCTGACCGGGGGCATGTGTTATGAAGCCCTCAATGACGCCGGCAGCCGCAATACGCAGCTGACGGTAATCCTCAATGATAACGGCATGTCCATTTCCCGCAATGTGGGCGCCCTCTCCGGGCAGCTGACCAGGCTGCGCGTCAGCCGGGGCTGGATGGGCATGAAAAAAGCCCTGTCCCAGGGGCTCAAATGGATGCCCCCCATCCACAAAGCTTTCCAACACATCAAAAATGGGGTGCGCAATGTGCTGGTAAAGGATAAATTCTTTACCGCTCTGGGCTTTCATTATTTCGGCCCCATTGACGGCCACGATCTGGAAGGGTTGGAACGGGTGCTGATGCGCATCCGCGATCTGAAGGAGCCGGTGCTGCTCCATGTGGTCACCCAGAAAGGACGGGGATTTACCCAGGCAGAGCAGCGGCCGGAAGCATTCCACGGGGTAGCGCCCCTGTATATTGAAAACGGCATCGGCAGCCGGAAGAATCCCCCTTCCCTTGGCAGCAAAGCCGGGGAACACCTGACCCATCTGGCGAAAAAAGATCAGCGCGTCTGCGCCGTCTGTGCCGCCATGGCGGACGGCACCGGCTTTTCCTGCTTTGAAAAGGCCCATCCCGATCGATTCTTTGACGTGGGCATTGCAGAAGAACATGCCGTCACCCTGGCCGCCGGCATGGCCGCCGGGGGCTTGCGTCCCTTCGTGGCCATCTATGAAACCTTTCTGCAGCGTGCCTTTGATCAGATCATGGAGGATGTGTGCCTGCAAGGGCTGCCCGTATGCTTTCTGATGGACCGTGCAGGACTGGGCGGTGAAGACGGCGCTACCCATCACGGCATTTACGGCATTGCCATGCTGCATGCCATCCCAGGGCTGACACTGCTCTCCCCCAGGAATGAAGGGGAGCTGACCCAAATGATGGATTGGGCACTGACCCATAACGGGCCGGTGGCTATCCGCTATCCCCGCAATGGTATGGAACAGGCTGCAGAGGGCGACGCCTTCCGCCCCGGCCGCTGGCAATGCCTGCGAAAAGGGACGGCGGGGGCGCTGATCTCCTATTCGACGCTGCTGGATGAATGCCTGGTAGCGGCGGATTATCTGGTCCGGGAGGGGATGGATATAGCAGTATACAACGCCTCCTCCCTGAACCCGCTGGATGAAGAGTGCCTGAAAACGCTGAATCAGCAAAGCATCCCCTTCTATACCGTGGAGGAGCATGCCCTAAGCGGCGGACTGGGCAGCATCACTGCTGCCTGCTGCGCCCGCCTGGGCATTGCACCCCCCCGGGCCATGCTGGGCTTGCCTGTCGGCTATATCCCCCACGGCAGCAGGGAAGGGCTGCTCAAGCGCTTTGGCCTGCATGGCGAAACAATTGCACAAAAGATCAAAGAGGCGATAAAACAATGAAGCAGCGGATCGATGTATGGCTTACCACCCGGGGCATGGCGGACAGCCGGGAAAAAGCCCAGGCCATGATCATGGCAGGCCAGGTTTATGTAGGGGAAAAGAAGGTATTGAAGGCTTCCGAGCAGTATGCTGAAGACGCCCCCATTAATCTCCGGGGCGTGCAGGACGCCTTTGCCAGCCGGGGTGGTCACAAGCTGGAAAAGGCTATTACCGCCTTCAATGCCGACGTCGCCGGCCTTACCGCTATGGATATCGGCGCCGCTACCGGCGGCTTTACCGATGTGCTGCTGCGCCACGGAGCCGCCCATGTGTACGCCATCGACGTGGGCTATGGCCAGCTGGACTGGCGGCTGCGCAACGATGAGCGCGTCACGGTGATGGAGCGTACCAATGCCCGGAATCTGACCATTGATCATTTCGATCGTCATCCCACGCTGACCGTGATGGATGTATCCTTTATTTCCATTAAACTGATCCTGCCGGTGGCTGCCGCCATCATGGGGGATGAGGGCCGGTTCCTTACCCTGATCAAGCCTCAGTTTGAGGCGGGCAAGGGCCAAGTGGGCAAAAACGGCGTGGTGCGGGAGAAGGAAACCCATATCCGGGTGCTCCGGGAGATATGCACCTTCTGCCCTTCCTTCGGCTGGCATGTGGAGAATCTGACGTTTTCCCCTATCAAAGGCCCGGCGGGGAATATCGAATTTCTGGCGGACGTCCGTCCTGGAGCCGGAGAAGAAATATCGGATGAATTCCTGGAGAAGCTGGTCAACACCGCCCATACAGAATTGAAAGTATAATAAAAACGCGGCTGAGATTCATCCCATGCCGCGATTTTGTATGCTTTTTGCTTTATTTTTCGGAAGGGTACTGACTGGAAGTCACCTGCCAGGGATTTTTCTGGGCATTGATCACCGCTTCCACTGCGCAAGCGGCATATTCCTGATCCTGCAGCTTATCCAGCATGGGCGTCACATCCATGCCCGTCAACGTAGCCAAAGTATTCATCGCCACGATGATTCGCCCTTTTTCATGGGTCAGATGCAGTTTATCCCGGAAAAGAATATCTCCACTGTCCCCCAGATAGGTTTGCCTTGCATTCTGGATAGCAGTGCCGTTGGGGATGATATAGTCCACCCCCGCCACAGGAACCACTTTTTCCTGAGCGGTGCTGATGATGGATTCATACATCTTCACGTTATTCCGGTCAAAATACTTGGCAAAATCCGCAGAATCGTTTTCATCAGGATAAGCCCAGGTCACATTCCATACCACCTTGGCCCGGGGAAACAATTCATGCAGGTTTGCCGCCATTTTCTCCACATTTCCGATTGAAGAAGGAAGCCCAGCGCTAATGGATTGTTCCTGCATGGTTACAAAATCCCAATCGGTGTTGATTACATCATGCACGGATGCATTCTGAGTCGTTTTCCAGACGCCGTTGGTATTGCGGTGCAGCGTATATTTGGCAATCCCCCGCTTCAGATAATTGATATGCCGCTGCAAGGTGCTGCCGCCAATCACCATCGTTGCAAGCTCCACCTTTTCAATGCCCATCGCCTGAGCAACCTCATACATTTTCCAGAAGGTATCCTCCGTATAGCTGTTGCCCACGCCCAGAATACGCAGCACGCCGTCCTCCGCCCATTCCGGAACAGATTCGGTATCAGCCGCAGCAACGCACGGCATCAGAATCGATAGAATCAGCCAAAGCGCCAACCATTTTTTCATTGTTTTTTTCATTGTTTTTTTCTCCTTTTATTGGAATCTTCTTTTTGACGCATTATAACATGAAATAATCCGCCTGTCAATCCATTCAGATCCGCTGAAAAATTGGCTCTCAGAAGAAACCGCTTTTTTATTCAATGCCGATGATGCGCCAGTGGATCCCTTCCATGCAGCATTGAAAGCGTAAGGAGGCCCGGCAATGGCCAGAATTCTGATTACTCATGGGGTGCCCCGGGAGGGCTTTTCAATCCTGGAAGAGCATGAAGTGATCATGCCTCCTTTATTATCCGCCTTTTCCATGGAGGAATTAGCCCGCCATATCCGGAATGCAGATGGGGTGGTAGCCCTCGGCAAATTGCCTGGGGAGATCATCCGCATGGGGAAAAGGCTGAAGATCATTGCCAATTACGGCGCAGGCTATGACGGGGTGGATGTGCAGGCAGCAGCAGCGTGCGGCGTGCCCGTCACCAATACCCCGGACGCCGTCACCCAGGATACGGCTGAGCTGGCCCTGGGGCTGATGCTTTCTGTCTCCCGGCGCATCGGGGAAATGAATCTGCGCCTGCGGAAGGAAGCGCCGGAATCCCTGTTCGGCATGGGCCGGAATATGGGCCGCAGCTTAAAGGGAGCCACCCTTGGCATTATCGGCTGCGGCCGCATCGGCTGCCTCACCGCTCAGATGGCCAAGGCCTTTGGCATGCGGGTGCTGGGCTACAGCAGGCGGGGGGCTGATCCCGCCTTCGTGATTCCTGCCTCCATGGAGCAAATCCTGAAGGAAGCGGATATCGTGTCCCTCCATTGTCCTCTGACGGCAGAAACCCGGGGGCTGATGGGAAAAAGGGAATTCGCACTGATGAAGGAAGGAGCCATCCTGATCAATACCGCCCGGGGCGCCGTGATCGATGAGGCGGCGCTGCTGGAGGCCATAGAAAGCGGCCATTTATCCGGCGCCGGTCTGGATGTGTATCCGAATGAGCCCTATATCCATCCCGCGCTGCTTAAGCATGACCGCATCGTATGCGTGCCCCACATCGGCACCAATACCCAGCAGACCCGCTTCCTCATGGCCCGCACCTGCGCCCTGCAGATTCTGGACGCTCTTTCCGGCAAACGGCCGGAGCATATCGTAAACGGATTATAAGCACTCGCATCAGGAAAAGAAGACGGCATCGCCTCCCTTTTTCTTTCGGATAAGAAAAATAGATTTTTCTCATTTTACCCATTGACAATTACGCCCATTTCCGCTATAATACATTTTGTTGCGTAGGGGTATGGTGTAATGGTAACACGTGGGTCTCCAAAACCTTTGTTCTGGGTTCGAGTCCTAGTGCCCCTGCCAGAAAAACCAGTTTCGCAAGAGACTGGTTCTTTTTTTGCGTCATTCTCCGGAATGTCTTGGAAGCAGACTCTTGAAAAGTACACACATACCGTGTATACTTATTTGTATGGTGCGTACGATGCAAAAGATTACATTTAGAAATCGATGGGAAGGGATAAGACTGTGGCTTCGAATTCAGATCATAGCTTCTTTGAAATCAGCAACGGCGTATTGATAAAATATCATGGC
>SVGR01000115.1 GCA_015056265.1 Clostridiales bacterium | reverse complement strand
CTGCCACTCATATCCGGCATCGTGCTGCCGCCGGGCATCTGGGGCATGCCGCTCATATCCGGCATCGTGCTGCCGCCAGGCATCTGGGGCATGCCGCTCATATCCGGCATCATGCTGCCGTCAGGCACCTGGGGCATGCCGCTCATATCCGGCATCGTGCTGCCGCCGGGCATCTGGGGCATGCCGCTCATATCCGGCATAGCGCCGTTTCCGGGAAAGCTGAAACCATTGCTTGGCGCCGCCGTAGGTGCAACTGTGACCTCAGGTTCGGGGGGTGCAGTAGAAGCAGAGGGGTTTTCCCATTGGTCAAACATGCCGTCCATAGACGAGAAATCGAAGGATGAGAAATCGATATCTCCAGACGTAGGCATACCCTCGGGCATGGCAAAGGAGAAGCCTTCGCCTTCCGCATCGTCGCCGAAGGAGAAGCCAAACTGTTCCGCCATTTCATTCATATCGAAATCCCGGCCATTGCCCCGGCCGCCGCCGAAGGACATACTGTCCGGCTTGTAAAGCTCGCCGTAGTTTTTACCGTAATTACGCTGCAGGAAGGCATCCTCCACCCCCTCCACAGCCAGGTACAGGCCCCAGGGTTCTCCGTTCACATTGATCTGTACAAAGCTGCACAGGGGCGCAGCCACCCCCATCCGGTTCATCAAGGTATAGGCCAAATAATCCTTCATGTAGGTGTTATCCTGAATCAAATTATTCAGGCACAGTTTATCCAACCCATGATAGGTATATCCCGTCTGGTAGTGATCAAATTCCACCTTGAAGGAGTAGCGTTCATTGCCATAAGCCGCCACCGATGAAAGGGAGGTATTGCCCTTACCGCGGATGGCCACGTTTTTATACTGTTCCCCGTCAATCACCAGATGGCAGGTTGCATATTCCTCGCTGGTGCAGGTTTGGAGAAATGCTTCCCAATCCTCCATCACAATCTCTATGGTATGCACCCGGGATTGATCAAAAAGCCGCTTTTCATAGCCGATGGCGGTATCTTCCCCAATCATACCGGACGCTGCCGCCCCAACAAACACCGCAGAAAGCAGCACCGTCAGCGCCACAATTAGGCAACAGATCCTGTCAATTCTCTTATGCCGAAGCATATCTTCCACCTCAGCCCAGATAATCGCCGTTATAGCTGACCAGCACGGCGGAATGGATTCCTTCCATGGCGCTCATTTCAGTAATGAAATCCGTATCATCCTTGACCAGTCGCACTTCCCAGGTCATTTCAATGCTGCCGTTTTGGCAGGTTTTGGCCTTAATAACCGCCTTTTCCACATTCTTTTTCAGGTATTCCGCCGCTTTCTTTTCCGCCTCCCCATCGGCGCAGGTGATCACAGCGATATAGGGATCATGAACGGCCTTCCGGTTGAGGAATACCAGCATGATTACAGCGATAATCACGCTGCCGATGATGGCCAGGGGGATCATCCCTGCCGCCAGCACAATGCCCGCCGCAATGGCCCAGAAAAGGAAGGCGATATCCATGGGCTCCTTAATAGCAGTGCGGAAACGCACGATAGACAGTGCACCCACCATGCCCAGGCTCAGCACCACATTGCTGGTCACGGCCAGAATGGTCATGGCGGTGATCATGGACAGGGCCACCAGGGTGCCGCCAAAGGAGGAGGAATACATTACGCCGGAATAGGTCTTTTTATATACCAGGAAAATCAGCATGCCAAGACCAAAGGCCAAAAACAGCGTGATCAGCATGTCCAGCACAGAAACGCTCGCCATATTTTCCAGGAAGGAAGATTTGAAAATATCATTGAAATTCATGACAGTTTGCTCCTTTTAGTTTTGATTAACCGTAGATACGGCTTTGGGCGTACTTGGAAAAAGCAGTCTGCCGGCATCCCTTCAGCTGAACCGCATGGCGGATGATATTGGGCAGATAATCATCCCATTTCACTTCCAAGATGATATCACTGCCGGCAGCCGGGACGGTGACGCAATGGGGATTGAGAAAATCCGTGGATCGGATCCCGGTGCGGATATTGTAATCCACTGTGACCCGCACGTTGCCCGGACCGTACACAAAGGGGATGCGATCATAATCCACCACCGTTTTGGGACGCAGACCCTGGCATTTCATCTTAGCATATAATTCCACCATTAATCCGCGCCTGTCCGACGCCATCCACAGGGTGTCTCCCTTCAGGATGCGCTCAGCCTCCTCCGCCGTAATATCGCAGGAAACCTTATAGCCCAGGCCCGCCCGCTTCACCTTCTTTTCCAGATGAATCAAGGATATATCTCCATCGTAATAGCGAATACGGAATTTTTCCCGCTCGTTTACCCCGTCTACTTTTTCCCGCAGCGCTTTATCGGTGATATTATCAAAATACAAGCTGCGAATGGTATAGAACCCCTTTTTTCTGGCGTGAGGATCCAACTTTGCCACCGTTTTCATCACGGTGCAGATGGCTGCCCGATCCCCCGGGGTGATCAGATACTTCAGTTCGTTCCGGTATTGCAGGGCTGATTCCTCCTTTCAATAATCCTTTCCGCTCCTTTTCCTTTGGTATTGTACTGCGCACATTTGGAATAATCGTGAAAGGAAAATGAATGATTTGTTAACTTCACATACGCATTTCTACATGAATCACTCGTTTCCACTCCACGGGCCGTAGGTTGCTATTCTGCCGGTCCCACGGTATAATGATTCCAGAAAATGCAAGGAGGACATGAAATGGATGCATATGTAACCGGCCAGACCATCCGCTTGCTCCGGGAGAGCAAGGGCATTACCCAGGCTGCCCTGGCCCAAATGATCGGCGTAACGGATAAAGCCATTTCCAAGTGGGAGACGGGGAAAGGGCTGCCGGATGTGACGCTTGTTGAGCCATTGGCTGCCGCTCTACAAGTATCGGTAATGGAATTGATGAAAGGCCAGCCCATCCTTAACCGCAATCCCGGCGGCAATCTGCTCCGCACCCGCTTTTATGTGTGCCCCCTGTGCGGAAACGTCATCCATTCCGTGGGTGAGGCAGCCATTTCCTGCTGCGGCATCGCCCTGCCGCCCCTGGAAGCGGAAGAGGCGGAAGGAGAGCATTCCCTGCAAATTGAAAACGTGGAGGATGAATACTTCGTTTCCATCGATCACCCCATGACCAAGCAGCACTTTATCTCTTTCATGGCGCTGGTCAATTGGGAACGGGTGCAGTTGGTGAAGCTCTACCCCGAATCAGATCCCCAGACCCGCTTCCCCCGCCGCTGCAAGGGCACCCTCTACTACTGCTGCAATCATCACGGCCTGTTCAAGAAAAGGCTGTAAGCATAACGAAGCAGGGGGCACGAAGCAGGGGCCTCCGCGGCCCCTGTACCCCGCGCCAGAGGAGGCCCTCCTCTGGACTCCGCCTTGCGATGAAGCAGGCTTGACAAACCTGCGTTATTCCGCATGAAACATGGGGAAACGAAGTAATTAGCCGCAGGCAGAGCGAAAACGAAAAACCGCCGGGAGAGAAAGCTCGCTTTCTCCAACGGCGGTTTTTCGTTTTCCCGGATGCATGGCATCCGGTGGGGCGGCGCTGCCGCCCTGCCCGCGGCACACGATATCGTACCTTCGCTTTGCCGGGGCATAGTCTGCAGCAAACATACTTTTCTCCGAAGGCGGGTCCAGGGGCAGTGCCCCTGGTGCGGGGGGCGGGGGCGCAGAGCCCCCGAAACGTTCCCCAAGCCTCGTCACTGCTCCCGGAGCCACTTTTCGCCGGCTTCCACTTCGGCCAGCACCCGTTCCGGGGCAGGCCCGCCGATCAAATTGCGGGCAGCCACACAGGTTTTGAGGGCAATTGCCTCATAAACATCGGCGTCAAATGCAGCATTCAGGGCCTGCAGTTCCTGCAGGCTCAATTCATCAATGGCGCACCCCTTGGAAAGGCACAGGGCCACCAGTTGCCCCACCACGCCGTGGGCATCCCGGAAGGGCACGCCCTTCTTCACCAAATAATCGGCACAGTCGGTGGCATTAGCGAAGCCTGCATTGGCGCTTGCATACATATTCGCAGTGCGGAAGGTGGCCGTACGCAGTATTTCGGTAAATACGTGCAGGCATTTCATCCAGGTATCCCGGCCGTCAAAGAAAGCCTCCTTATCCTCCTGCATATCCTTGTTATAAGCCAGGGGCAGCCCCTTCATCACGGTAAGCAAGCCCATCAGATCACCGTATACCCGGCCGGTCTTGCCCCGAATCAGTTCCGCCGCATCCGGATTCTTTTTCTGGGGCATCATGGAAGAGCCGGTGGCAAAGCCATCATCCAGGGTTACAAACCCAAATTCCAGGCTGCTCCACAGCACCATCTCCTCACAGAAACGGGAAAGGTGCATCATGCCGATGGAGGCAGCGCTGAGATACTCCAGCAGAAAATCCCGATCGCTGACCCCATCCAGGCTGTTGCCGGACACATTTTCAAAGCCCAGTTCCCGGGCGGTGAAAGCCCGATCCAGCGGATAGGTGGTGCCGGCCAGCGCGCCGCTGCCCAGGGGGCAATAGTCTGCCGCATCATATGCGTGCTGCACCCGGATCATATCCCGGCGGAACATCTCAAAATACGCCATCAAATGATGCCCCAGGGTAATGGGCTGGGCCCGCTGCAGATGTGTGTAACCGGGCATTACATCGGAAGCATGCTTTTTCGCCAAAGAAAGCAGCAATTCTTCCAGTTCCTTCAGCAAGCCCAGGGTATCTTCGCAGGTGGCCATGGCATACAGGTGCATATCCACCGCCACCTGATCATTACGGCTGCGGCCGGTATGAAGACGCTTGCCCGCATCGCCGATGCGCTCCGTCAGCAGTTTTTCCACATGCATATGAATATCTTCGCTGCTGGCGGGAAAATCCACCTTGCCCGCCTCCATATCGGCAAGGATCGCAGCCAAACCGGCTTGAATGGCCGCTTCATCTTCCTGAGAAATGATGCCCTGACGGCACAGCATCCGCGCATGGGCCTGACTGCCCCGGATATCCTGGGCATAGAGCCGCTGATCAAAGGAAATTGAGGAATGAAAATCATCCATCAGCTGGCTGGTTTCCTTTTCAAATCGTCCGCCCCACAGTTTCATACGTTTGTCTCCTTTATCATCTGATACCGGCCTTTATACCAGCCGCATACATTATCCTTTTTACAATAGGCCATACCGTCATATTCAAAAATCATCTGGAATACATCCCCAGGTTTCACCGGCAAGCGGTAATCCGTCAGATTGTAGCAGCGCCATTCCTTTTCATCCCCCTGCAGGGAGCGCAGCGGAATCCGCATCTCATAGCCGTGATGCCGCACCACCGCCCATTTTTCTTCTTTGCGTACCAATTCCACCACCGGATCATCATAGGGGATATTCCGGGCTGTTTCAGAGGCCGTTTGAGCATCCTCTGCCAGAATAAAGGGCTTATCCATGGCATACAGGTGGGAAAACTGCGTTCCCTGCCAATCGGTGATCACCAAATTTAGCTGTCCATCGCCCCGCACGCCACAGCCCCCGTCTACGGAAAGAATGTGCCTTTCTTTATCCACCACAGGGCCGTGCTGCAGGATATCCTTCCGATACAGCGCAACCGGCCAGTGGCCTGCAACCACCCATTTTTGAAAAGACAATCCCTGCCCCAGAAAATTATCGTTTTTCAACAGCGAAAAAGGATTGATTCCATTCAATTCCTCAAGCCGCTCATGAGGCAAACCGCCATGTACAAAATGAAACGCTTCCGTTTCCAATACCGTAGGCAGATTGCGGATAAAATCCAATTCTTTGGCAAAGCAACAGCGGATTTCCCTGAAAAGACCGGGCTTATTCCCGTCTTTTTCCAGATCCAACCCCATCTCTTCCATCATTTCGCCAACAATGCTGCTGCCCCACCATTGCTTTGCCGTTTTAGAGAAGTTGATCACATCGGCCTGATTCTCCGGCGAATCATCCCTCATCAAGGAAAGCCGCCACAAATCCACGTTTCCCATCAGGGGAAACACATTTTCCTGTTCCGAAAGCGCCATTACATAGCGAAGAGTGCCCAAATTATCCGGCCCCTTCTCAATCATATCTCCGAGAATGATCAAGGCGTCCTTTTCGCAAAATGCAGCCTGATCCAGAAGCTTTTTCAGCAAATGCCCGTACCCGTGAATATCGCTGACCACCAAAACCCGTTCGTAATCCTTCAGCCTTGCTTCCCGGATGCTCACCTGCATACTCTCAGCCCCTTTCAGTCACAGCTTTATGTATTATAGCAAACCTTCCCTTTTTTCACAAGCAAAAACCGGATGGAGCAGTGTTCTTTCACTGTTCCACCCGGCTGTATACAAAGGGGTTATTTTTCTGCTTCTTCCTTGGCCAGGGCCTGCACCTTCAGGGGCAAACCGAAGAGATTGATGAATCCTTCGGAATCGTGATGGCTGTACAGATCCTCGCTGTCGCCGAAGGTGGCGATCTTTTCCATGTAAAGGCTGCACTTGGCGGTGACGCCTGCGCCCATACAATTGCCCTTATAGAGCTTCAGCTTGGCGGTACCGGTAACGTTCTGCTGGGTGCTGGTGACAAAAGCGGAGATCGCTTCCCTAAGAGGGGTATACCACTGGCCGTTGTACACCAGATCGGCAAATTTCAGGGCCACCTGCTGCTTATAGTGCTGGGTTTCCTTATCAATCGTGATCTCTTCCAGATTGGCATGAGCGGCATAGAGAAGGGTGCCGCCGGGGGTTTCGTAAACACCGCGGCTCTTCATGCCCACCAGACGGTTTTCCACCATATCCACGATGCCAACGCCGTTGCGGGCAGCGATTTCGTTGGCCTTTTCCAGCAGGGAAACGGCGTCCATCTTTTCGCCGTTGATGGCCACAGGCACGCCTTTTTCAAAGTCTACGGTCACATATTCGGGTTCGTCGGGGGCATCCTCAGGCAGGGTGCATA
>SVGR01000114.1 GCA_015056265.1 Clostridiales bacterium | reverse complement strand
GCCCGGTGCGAAGAAGTGGTGGATGAGCTGGTGGATCTGCTCATCGAACTGGACGCCGATCCCGAAACCCTGGATCGGCCCATCATCTACGCCTCTGCCCGGAAGGGTACCGCTACCCTGGATCTGGAAAAGCCCGGCGAGGATCTTCGGCCCCTGTTTGATACCATCATGAAATATATCCCCGCTCCCGAAGGCGATCCGGAAGGCCCTGCTCAGGTGCTGATTTCCACCATCGACTACAATGAATATGTGGGCCGCATCGGCATCGGCCGCATCACCCGGGGCACCCTCCGGGATGGCACCATGGTGGTGCGCACCAACGCCATGAGCGATAAGGTCTCCGCCCCCTGGCGGCTTACCGCCCTGTCCGTATACGACGGGCTGAAGAAGGTGCCTGCTGAATCTGTGGCTATGGGCGATATCGTGGCTCTCACCGGTCTTGCGGATATCTCCATCGGCGATACGGTATGCGATCCTGCCACTCCCGAAGCCCTGCCCTTCGTCGCCATTACCGAGCCCACCGTTACCATGACCTTCTCCGTAAACGATTCCCCCTTTGCCGGCAAGGAAGGCCAGTTCGTCACCAGCCGTCACCTTCGTGCCCGGCTATTCCGGGAATTGGAAACCG
This sequence comes from Clostridiales bacterium, assembly GCA_015056265.1. Classification (GTDB taxonomy): domain Bacteria; phylum Bacillota; class Clostridia; order Christensenellales; family Aristaeellaceae; genus RUG563. The sequence goes on along the minus strand of SVGR01000114.1, from coordinate 6,342 downwards.
ACGTATCCCTGCGCATCAAGGAAGGGGAATCTCCCGATCAATTTGACGTGTGGGGCCGGGGCGAATTGCACCTTTCCATCCTGATTGAAACCATGCGCCGGGAAGGCTATGAATTCCAGGTGAGCAAGCCGGAAGTTATCTATCGCTATGAGAACGGCGCGAAACAGGAGCCCATTGAGCGGATGGTGGCGGATGTACCCCAGGCCTATGCCGGCGCCGTTATTGAAAAGATCGGCCGCCGCCGGGGCACCCTGGAATCCATGTCCGGCGCTGACCGGGTGCGGCTGGAATTCCTGGTTCCCTCCCGCGGGCTTTTCGGCTACCGCAGTGAATTTATGACCGATACCCGGGGCGAAGGCATTATGAGCGCCGTATTCGATCATTATGAGGATTATAAGGGTGATATTCCCCACCGCAATGTGGGCGCCCTGATCTGTTATGAATCCGGCGAGGCCACCCAGTACGGCCTGTTCTACGCTCAGGATCGGGGCACCCTATTTATCGGCAGCCAGACTCCCGTTTACAACGGCATGATCTGCGGCGAATCCAGCCGCCCCGGGGATATCGTGGTGAACGTATGCCGGGCCAAGCATGTGACCAACATGCGCAATGCATCTTCTTCTGAAGACAGCCTGCGCCTGGTGTCCGTCCATCCCCTGACGCTGGAAGAATGCCTGGAATTTATCGATGATGATGAGCTGCTGGAAATCACCCCCAAATCCCTGCGTATGCGCAAGCGGGAACTGAGCCATGAGCAGCGGGCCAAGGCCGCCAGCCGGGCAAAGCAATAAACAGTTTTCAAGGGCCTGCGACGGCGCGGGCCCGGTATGCCTCGCCTCCGAAAAAGGCGGGGCATCTTCTATAAATTTTCCAAGGAGCATTCGGGTGATGAACAAGGAATGGAAGGCTGGACTGGGATATTTGATCGCGTTTGGCTATTGGCTGCTGGCGGGGTTGTTGGTGGGCGGCGTATGCGGTTTTGCCGGGGGCGCCTTTTCCATTGCTGTGGAAAAGGCTACCCATTTCAGGGAACATCATGCATACATGCTGTATTTTCTTCCCTTGGGCGGCGTATTGATCTGGGGCCTGTATAAATTGCTGCATCTGCCCCTGTCCATTGGCACCGATCGGATCATCCAATCGGTTCAAACGCAGGAAAAGGTACCGCTGGGGATGGCGCCGGCCATTTTTTTATCCACCACGATCACCCATCTTACCGGCGGATCTGCCGGCCGGGAAGGGGCAGCCCTGCAATTGGGGGGCAGCATCGGCTCGGCCATCGGGGATCTTTTGCACCCTCGGGAAGATGGACGCAGGATATTTGAACTGTGCGGCATGGCAGCGCTGTTTTCCGCCTTGTTCGGTACGCCCCTTACCGCCACCGTTTTCGTATTGGAAATCATCGAGGTGGGAAAATTCAACGATCGGGCGCTGCTGCCCTGCCTGTGTTCGGCCGTGACCGCCAAGCTGGTATCTGTAGGCATCGGCGCGCCCCAGGATGCCTTCCCCCTGGCGGCAGGTTTGGCCCAGGCAGGGCCTGTTTCCTTGCTGCAGGCGGCGGGGCTGGGAGTTGCATTTGCCTTGTGTGCCATCCTTTTTTGCGTGGCAATGCATACATCCCACCGGTATATCAGCCGGGTGATCAAGCCTCATCTGCCCCGTATTCTGGCGGGCGGGGCTGCGGTGGTGGGCCTTTCTCTGCTGCTGGGCACACGGGATTATAATGGCGGCGGCATGCATGTGATTACGGCTGCTTTGGCCGGGAATGTCCGGCCGGAAGCCTTTGCCCTGAAGATCCTGTTCACGGCCCTTACCTTGGGTACGGGCTATAAGGGCGGCGAAATTGTGCCCTCCTTCTTTGTGGGCGCCACCCTGGGCTGCGCTTTGGCGCCGCTGATTGGCTTTCCGCCCGCTCTGGGGGCTGCGCTTGGATTGGTTTCTGTATTCTGTGGGGTGACCAATGCGCCGCTTGCCTCTATGTTCCTGGCGGTTGAATTGTTCGGCACGGAATATCTTTTGTTCTTCGCCGTGGCGGCGGGCATTGCCTATATGCTGTCGGGGCATTTCAGCCTGTATAAAGCCCAGGTATTTTCCCTGTCCAAGCTGGGCCACCTCCAGGAGGAAGGATGATTCCATGGCAAAGCAAAAGCTGGTGATGGGGCTGCTGGCCCATGTGGATGCGGGTAAAACCACGCTGTCTGAGGCAATGCTGTTTACGGCAGGCCAATTGCGCCGTCTGGGCCGAGTGGATCACAGGGATGCCTTCCTGGATACAGACGCCCAGGAAAAAGAGCGGGGCATCACCATCTTCTCCAAGCAGGCCATGTTCCAATGGAAGGATGCGGAGATCACCCTGATGGATACCCCCGGTCATGTGGATTTTTCCGGGGAAATGGAGCGAACGCTGCCGCTATTGGACTGTGCGGTGCTGGTTATCGGCGCATCAGACGGTGTACAGGGGCATACCCTCACCCTCTGGAAGCTGCTGGCCCAGTATCGGGTGCCGGTGTTGATTTTCATCAATAAGATGGATCAGCCCGGGGCGGATCGGGCGGCGCTGATGCAGGAGCTGACGGGCCGTCTTTCCGAGCATTGCGTGGATTTTTCCCATCCCGATTATCAGGAGCATATTGCCATGTGCAGTGAAGAAGCCTTGAATTTCTTCCTGCAGTACGGGGAAATTCCCGATGGGGTGATTGGTAAACTGACGGCTGGCCGTCAACTGTTTCCCTGTTTTTTCGGCTCTGCCCTGAAAATCCAGGGAGTGGCGGAATTGCTGGATGGGCTGATTGGCTGTACGCCGCAAATGAAATGGCCCGCTGCCTTCGGCGCTCGGGTATATAAGATCGCCCGGGATCCCCAAGGGGCCAGGCTTACCTATATGAAGATTACCGGCGGCCAGCTGAAGGTGAAGGATCTGCTTACCAATCGCCGGGAAGAGGTGCCCGAGGAAAGCGTGTGGGCCGAAAAGATCAATCAGATCCGCCTCTATTCCGGCGCCCGGTATCAGGCGGTTGACACGGCGGAAGCCGGCATGGTCTGCGCGGTGACGGGGCTTTCCTACACCCGGCCAGGGGATGGCCTGGGCATGGAAAAGGAGGGAAAAGCCCCTCTGCTTTCCCCGGTTTTCACCTATCAGGTGATGCTGCCCCCCGGTATGGACGCCCATCACGCCCTGAAAAATCTGCGGATCCTGGAGGAAGAGGATCCCCTTTTGCATGTGGTTTGGCACGAGCGGGTGCGGGAAATCCATGTGCAATTGATGGGCGAAGTGCAGCTGGAAATTTTAAAGCGTCTGCTGTGGGATCGGTTCCAGATGAATGTGATTTTCAGCGAGGGCAGTATTCTTTATCGGGAGACCATCGCAGGCCCCGTGGAGGGAGCAGGGCATTACGAGCCGCTGCGCCACTATGCGGAGGTGCATCTGCTGCTGGAGCCGGGCAAGCCCGGATCTGGCATGAAATTTGCATCCGCCTGTTCCCAGGATGATCTGGATGTGAATTGGCAGCGGCTGATTCATACCCATCTGACGGAGCGGCAGCACTATGGGGTGCTTACCGGATCGCCTATCACTGATATGAAAATCACTTTGCTTGCTGGCAGGGCCCACCTGAAGCATACCGAGGGCGGCGATTTCAGGCAGGCTACTTACCGGGCGGTGCGTCAGGGGCTGATGCAGGCCCAATCCATCCTGCTGGAGCCGTGGTACAACATCCGCCTGGAAATCCCCCGGGATTGTCTGGGCCGGGCCATGAACGATTTGCAGCAGATGGGGGGTACCTTTTCCGATCCGGTAGACCATGTGGATATGACGATACTGGAAGGGGCCGCTCCCGTATCCCAGTGCCGGCATTATGCAAGAGAGGTTAATGCCTACACCCGGGGGCGGGGCAGGATCAGCTGCACCCTCAAGGGCTATGCCCCCTGCCGTGATCAGGAAAAAATCGTTGCCGCCATCGGATATGATCCGCAGCGGGATACCGATAATCCGGCGGATTCGGTTTTCTGTTCCCATGGGGCGGGGTATCTGGTGAAATGGGATGAGGCCATGTCCCATATGCACGTCCAGACCGGCTATTTTGACAAACGGAAAGGGGAAATGGAAAGCGTAGCTGCGCCCAGGCCCTGCAGCGCCTATTCCGGATCCCTGGAAGAAGATAAGGAATTGATGGCGATTTTTGAGCGCACCTATGGCCCGGTGAAGCGGGATGCCTTCCGTTCTTCCTCCCCACGGCCCCAGACGGCGGACGGCCCGGTTACGGTGGTGCATCCGGACAAGGAATTTTTGCTGGTGGACGGGTACAATATTCTGCACGCCTGGGATGAATTAAAGCAGGCGGCGAAAATCAATCTGGATCACGCCCGGTTGGCCCTGTGCGATTTGCTGTGCAATTACCGGGGGGTAAAAAACTGCGAGGTCATCGTGGTCTTTGACGCCTATAAGGTGCCCGGAAATACCGGCTCTGTGGAAAAATACAATAATATTTTTGTTGTATACACCAAGGAAGCGGAAACGGCGGACAGCTATATCGAAAAGACCAGCTATGAAATCAGCAAGAAATATCATGTGCGGGTAGCCACCTCCGACGGCATGGAGCAGATGATCATCCTGGGCCACGGGGCCCTGCGAGTATCCGCACCGGAATTCAAGCGGGAGGTGGAGGCAGCCCAGGGGGAAATCGCCGCTTTCCTGCAACGGAATAATATGCAGATCGGCCCTTCCGATCAGATGGGCAATGCCATCCGGGAGGCTTGGAGAAAAAAGCATATGCCGGAGAAAAAATGAGAAGCTTTTCTAAAACGAAAGCCCCTGCCAATTGCAGGGGCTGTTTTGATGCGATTGGAGGATGAATCTTATGCATCCAGCAGCAGGGAAAGCCGGGTGTTCTGTTCGTTCAGGGCGGCATAATAGGCATTCAGCGCGGTCAGCCCAGCAATCTGGATGGAAACGCCCTTGATCTGCCGCAGTTCGGATACGATGGCATCGGTATTTTCCTGAACAGCCTTCACCTGTTGATAGAGCATATATTGACTGAGACGGATCTGCTCCAGATTTTCGATGACGGTATTCAGCTGGGAAATGACGGTGTCCTTGCGCACCTCATCTTCATACATATTGTATGCGCCGTTGGCCCCGGCCAGGCTGTCGCAGCGTCCGGTAACGAAGTATTCGTAGATGCTGGTCAGGGCGGGAAGCGTCCGGTACTTGGGATAGATCACATCTTTGGCATACAGCTTGTCCAGCAGTTCTTTGGTTTGGGCAAGGGGCTTGGAAAGATAGGCGCTCATTTCAGCGTTGGATTGCCGCCAGGCGTCCGTTTCTTCCAGGTATTTCTCCTCTAATGCTTTGTTTTTCTGCCGGATGCTTTCTATTTGTTTTTTATAGCTTTCTGTTGCTAGGCTATATTTGTTTTGATCCTTTTTCTTTTTTATCATTTCTTTGATAAAGGGAATAGCAAGAGGAATGGCTGGAAGTAAACAGATAAGAAGTGTAATTGCGCTATCCCTCAAATCCAAGCTTCCCGATATGCAGCATAGAATGATGAAGAGTATTATGCCTATGCCGACGCATAGCGGACGTGATTCCTCAGCTCCGTGCTTGGTCATTTTGTTTTTTAGTGTGAAACCAAAGTATAGAGAGTAAGGACGTTCTGGAGGTTGAGGTTCGATTTTCTTATCCAATTTGGGTTGTCTATTTAACGCCGTCTGATTGGCTTCATCAAATATCTTGTTTTGTGTCAGAATATCTGTTTCAAGGGCGATAGCGTCCTTCAGATACTGAATCAATTGGCTTTTCTCCATGGTATCCCCCTCTAAAATATACGCATTTGCGCATTTTTGCAATTATTATACAACTTTTAGTATTTTTGCGCAAGCGCGTATACGCAATGGCGGTTGCTTTTTTATCATCTGATATGAGGTGATGGAAATGAGAACCGTTAAAGAAGCCGTGGTTGCCCGTTTTGTGGCGCTTATGAAAGAAAAAGGGATACGTACCAACGAGTTGGCCACCCGTTCAGGTGTGACGCCCTCCTCTGTTTACAGCATGCTGGATCCGAATCGAAAGGAGATCACAATCAATCTGGTGAAAAAGCTGTGCGATGGGCTGGATATAACCCTGGGGCAATTCTTTTCCGCTCCTGTCTTTGACGAATTGGATCAGGAAATCAAATAAAAAAACGCCGCACGCCCGGCATGAAATGCACCCCATTTGTTAGACAAGTATGGTATACTTGAACAAAGAAATGGGGTGTTTACTTATGCCGAAGGGAATTCCGAACAAGAGGTACACAGGAGAGTTCAAACAGAAAGTCGTGGAGACAATGCATCAGGAGCATCTGA
>SVGR01000003.1 GCA_015056265.1 Clostridiales bacterium | reverse complement strand
ATGCATCCCCGGAGATGGAAAAGCTCCTCTGGCAGCACGGGATGCAGGATGCCCTGCGCCGGGCGATGGGGGATGACAGCGGGAATGGCTGGTACTTTAATTGGAATGAGGAAGGGGAGTATTTCTACCATTGGTCGCTGGAGGAAAAGGCGGCGTACAGCCGGAAAAATAAGCCGCTGATCGATCAATTCCTGCTGGAAAACCCCGAATATGCAGAAATGCTGCAGGAACGCTATGATAATGGGGATGGCGGCTTCCCGGTCTATTACGAGACCACTAGGCATGTATACGGCCTTCCGGATGAAAAATCCATTTCTCAAGAGGCTGCCAGGGAAAAGGGATATCAGGCCATTCTGGATCAATTCGGCCTGGAAAAGGGCGTTCTTGACAGCGCCTGGGCAGTCAATGTGTATTATGATGTGACCGATCCAGAAAAGCCGCTGTGGAAATTTTTCTACAATACGATGACGAATGAAAGCGGACCGGAGGAACCGTGGGGATATTTTGTCAGCATGAATGCGTACACCGGCGAAATAGAAGCATGCTATGAACGTCGGGTCGGCACATCCATGATTGATCTGATGTAAAGACGATGAGGGGCGAAATATCGCCCCTCATTTTCAGCTTGAAAATCAAGTGAAAATATGAAATAATATAACAAAGGAATCAACGTTTTTTGGCAGAGAGGAGGAATAAAAATGGGCGTAAGATGGAGCAAAGAGCGGGCATGGGCCTGGTACAGCGCCCACCCCTGGCAGCGTGGATGCAATTTTATGAGCAGCGATTGCGTCAATCGTATTGATGAATGGCAGGAAGAAGGATTTGAAGATCGGTTGAAAACCGCGGACGAGGAACTTGCCCTGGCAGCCCGGACGGGATTCAATTCCATTCGTATCATTCTGGAATACTTTGTGTGGGAGCATCAGCATGACGGGTTCATGGCCCGTTTTGATCGTTTCCTGGATACTGCCTGGAAGCACGGTATTAGCTGCGTGGTGGTGCTGGGCAATGACTGCATGCAGCCAAAGGAATTTACCAAACCCATGCATTTGGGGCCGCAGCATTATGACTGGGGATATCACGGCGGCCGGAAAAACAGCCAGCACGGCAGCCTGCCGGGCATGGGATATCATCTGCTGGATGAGCCGGAATTGGCTTTGCGTCATTACGAATGGGTACGGGAAATGATTGAAACCCATAAGAATGATCCCCGAATTCTGATGTGGGATTTGTATAATGAGCCGGGCAATTCCCGCCGGGAAATGGTTACCTATCCCCATCTGAAGCGTTTTTTTGAGATCGCCAGGGCAATTGATCCCATTCAGCCTTTGACCAGCTGCGTCTGGCGCTGTCCTTTGGACAGGAATCAGCCGCTTTCGGAAATTGAGCAGTTTGCCTGTGATCAGTCGGACGTGATCACATATCACAATTACGGGCGTTATCAGGATAATATCCGGATCATCAAACGGCTGAAGGAAACATTTGACCGGCCCATCATGAACACGGAATGGCTGGGGCGATGCCTGCATAATACGGTTGAAGAAATGTATCCGCTCTTCTACTTGGAAAAGATTGGCTGCTATAATTGGGGATTTGTTGCCGGGAAATACCAGACCTACGAGCCCTGGAACGGCACATGGGATCAGTATGACAAAAATCCGCAGCTGGATGTAGATTTTACCAAATGGTTCCATGATCTCTACCGGCCCAATCACAGGCCGTATGATCCCAAGGAGATTGAATTGATCAAAAAATTCAACGCCTTGGCCAACGAAGATTTTGAAAGGGAACAGAAATAAAAAACGGGAGGCGTCTGCAACGTCGCTTCCCGATTTTTGTGCGAGGATTATTTGCTCAGATCCGTGATGACTTTTGCCATCTCGTCCCAGTATTTTTCCATTTCGGCAACCAGCTTGAACTGGGTGCGGCAGCGATCCAGATTATGATGTTCCCGGTGGATGCGGAAATAGGTATCGCCGGAAAGATAATCGGTGAGGAATCGGACGCCGCATTCCAACGTCATCAGCTTGGCCCCCAGGGGCAGGGTATCCTTTTCCAACTGGGTCAGTGTATCCCCGCAGGCGGAAAGGAAACCCTTGGCATAGGCGGTATACAGGGGCAGAGAAAACTGGACTTTGGAAAGATCGGTTTCGTCTTCGGCGGCGGTATTGGCGCCAAAGCGAATGGAATCGCCAAAATCATTGCCTGCCAGGCCGGGCATTACCGTATCCAGATCGATGACGCAAAGGGGAGCGCGGGTTTGGGCATCCAGCATTACATTGTTCAGCTTCGTATCGTTATGGGTGACACGGAGGGGAAGCTTGCCCTGGGAAAGCAACCGCACCATCACGCCTGCTTCTTCTTCGTGGGTCAGCACAAATTCAATTTCTGCTTTGCAGGCAGCGGCCCGGTTCATTACATCCTTTTCCAAAGCTTCATGGAACTGGCGGTAACGATCCGGCGTGTTATGGAAGTTAGGAATAGTTTCATTCAGGGTATCGGCGGGAAAGGCAGACAGTTGATTCTGGAACTGGCCGAAGGCCACGGCGCTCTGATAGAAATCCTCTTCCGTTTCGGCCTTGTCCAGGCAGATGCTGTCTGTGATAAATTCATAGAGACGGAAGTATTCATCCGCTTCAGTATGCAGATAGTTTTCACCATGCATTGTTTTCACCAGCGTCAGTACCCTGCGGGGATCGGGGGTTTGGGCATAAAGATAGGCGGTGACGGAGGAAATATTGTGCATCAGCCCCTTAACGTCCTTGAAAATCTTATTGTTGATCTTTTGCAGGATGTAATCCCGGGGGGCGTCGGTTTTTACCAGGTATGTTTCGTTGATGTGGCCGCTGCCGTAGCGTTCACAGGAAAGGGGAGCCCCCTGCAGCTGGAATTGAGACAAAATGGCATTCATGTTATTCCCCCCACAGATGATCAGGATATTGCTTCTGATCCTTCATGGCCCGAATGGCAGCCTTTACCTTGGGCATATCGTCGTGATAGGTGATGCCGTGCCATTTGGCCTGAGTGGGCAGCACCTGGACGCTGCCCTTACCCTCGTTGATCAGCTGATTGGGAATGAGAGGCAGGAAATATTCACATTTGAGAGGATTCTTGGGCAGATTTTCCGCCAGGAAAGGGGCAAAGCGATTTTCGATCTCTTCCAGAATCACGGGATGGAAGCCCCAGAAATTCATGGATACGGTGGTGCCGGCGGGCAGGAAGGTGAAGGTTACGCCCTTGTCTTCGCTGAATGCTGCGCCGCCCTCCCGGGGTTCGATATGGGTGCGCTCGATGACGCCGGTGAGATATTTGCCGCTGTCATCCAGGGCGCATACGCCTCTGGCCACGCTGCCGTTTTCCGTCAAGGTGTTTTCTACACGGTAGCCCACCATGGCGGATTCGTAATCGGGATGGACGGCAGTGAGGAAATCATACATGACCCGATAGGCCTCCGCACCGTAAAAGTCATCCGCATTGATGACGGCAAAGGGAGCGTCAATCTTATCCTTGGCGCACAGCACCGCATGAGCGGTTCCCCAGGGCTTTACCCGGCCTTCGGGAATAGAAAAGCCTTCCGGCAGCACATCGGGGGTCTGGTGGGCATAGATGATGTCGGCCTTATCGCCCACGCGTTTACCCAGGGTATCCCGGAAAAGCTGCTCATTTTCCGGCTTTACAATCAGAACCACCTGGCCGAATCCTGCACGGACGGCGTCGAAAATAGAATAATCGATAATCCACTGGCCGTGATCATCTACAGGATCCATCTGCTTGAGCCCGCCATACCGGCTGCCAAGGCCGGCCGCCATGATGACCAACTGCGGCTTCTTCATGATAAATCATCCTCCGTTTCGCCTGGATGAGGCGTTATGTTCATCTGTTATTATAGGCCATATTTCCCTTTTCGTCCATGGATTTTCTTGCGTTATTGTACGGATCCTGTTGTTTTAGTACAATTATTTTTGTGGCCAGCTGCTCCACAAAGGTCCTGTCATGCTCGATTAGGATCATAGTGGGGCGGAATTGGGCGATCAGCCGTTCGATTTGCATACGGGAAAGCACATCGATGTAATTAAGGGGCTCATCCCATAGGTAAAGATGCGCCTGCTGGCAGAGGCTGCGGGCGATGAGCACTTTTTTCTTTTGCCCGGCGCTGTAGGACTGCATATCTTTTTCAAATTGCTCCCGGGAAAAATCCAGCTTCCGCAGGATGGTTTTGAATAGCGTTTCATCAATACGGCTTTCCTGAATGAAATTGCGCAGCGTTCCCTGCAGATGTGCCTGCTGAGGAACGGAGGAGATAATCAGATTAGAGGCCAGACGCATTTCCCCGGAGGCAGGGAAGATTTCCCCGGTGAGCATACGGAAGATGCTGGATTTTCCGCAGCCATTCCGTCCGGTAAGAGCAAGGATATCGCCGCTTTTCAGAGAGAAGGAGAGATGATCCAGAATTTTACGGTTTTCGTAGGCGATGGATATGTCTTTACAGTCAATGATTTGATGTGCAGGATGGGGGAGCGGAAACAGTTTTAATTCCTCTGCCTTTTCGATATTTTTCAGCAGTCCCTGCTTTTCATCGATGCTTTTCTCCATTCGTGCTTCCAGATTCTTTCTCCGCTGCTGCATCCGGCGGGATTTTTCACCCACATAGGCCCGATGATCCATGTTTTTTTCCTGGCCGGGCAGCATGCCGATTTTTGTGCTCTCCACTTTATCAGCCCAGGAACGGGCCTGACGGGCGGCCGACTGCAGAGAAGTGATCTCTTTTTTCAATCGGGCATTTTCAGCCATTTCAAACTGATCCTGACGGCGTTTGTTTTCCTCCCAGGAAGAAAAATTGCCTTTCTGCACCTCGATATTGGCCCTGTTCAGGGACAGAATATGATCCACGCAGCCATCCAGGAACGCCCGGTCATGGGAAACCAGGATAAACCCCTTCTTGCTGTTTAGATAGCGGCTGACAGTTTCGCGCCCGGCCATATCCAGATGATTGGTGGGCTCGTCGATAAGCAGAAAGTGGTGCTCCCGGGAAAAGAGCATGGCCAGCAGCACTTTTGCCTGCTCGCCGCCGGAAAGAGTAGAAAATGGCTGGGACAGTATCTCATCAGCGATATCCAGATCGGCAATCTCCTTCAGAAAGCGCCAGATCTGCCCATCTTCATCCATATCGGCTGCCATCTCCAGGGGCGTTTGGTGGGGATTGGGAATGGAATAGGGAAAATAATCAAAGGCAATCGGGGCGCTGACGGCGCCTTGATCGGGCAATTCGCCGGTGAGAATACGCAGCAATGTGGTTTTTCCTCGACCGTTTCTCCCGATGAATCCCAATTTCCAATCGGTATCGATTTGGAATGAGATGTCGTCAAAAATCAGATCGGGGCTCCCGTCATAAGCAAAAGTAAGATGAGAAACTTGAATGCGTGCCATATATACCTCCATCAATAGCAGCAGGCACGGAAATACCCCTTCGTATAGGAAAATGATATTTTACACAACACAAAAAGGGATGGCAATCAAAGCGGATTGCGCATGACCGTCCTGCCAAAATGCATATCAAAACAAGGGCATTGGCCCTGAATGAATGCGTTTTTGAAAAAGCAGGTCGGTTAGTTGCGCATCCTTCCACCCCTTTCAATTACTAGAATTATCATACAATAAAATTTCTGCAAAAGCAAGGGAATTTTTTGCACGGAAATCCATCAAAAATATTGCATTGAACAAAAGATTGGGATATAATTATTCATTGGAGAATGGTAAATCTGTTATGATCGATACGAAAGGAAGGATTTCCATGAGCAAGGTTCATATTTTTGATCATCCCCTGATTCAGCATAAGCTGAGCATTATGCGCGATAAGAATACCGGCTGCAAGGAATTCCGTGAACTGCTGGACGAAATTTCCATGCTGATGGTGTATGAAGTGACCCGTGATCTGCCCATCCAGGAAGTGGAAATTGAAACCCCCATTCAGCCCATGAAGACCGGTATGCTGGCGGGCAAGCCCATCGGCATCATTCCCATCCTCCGGGCGGGCCTGGGCATGGTGGACGGTATCATGCAGCTGATCCCCAATGCCAAGGTGGGCCATATCGGGCTGTACCGCGATCCTCAGACCCTGGAACCCGTGGAGTATTACTGCAAATTGCCCGAAGACGCCGAGCACCGTGAACTGTTTGTGCTGGATCCCATGCTGGCCACCGGTGGCAGCGCTGCCGCGGCCATCGGCTTCCTCAAGAAGCGGGGCTGCCATAATATCCGTCTAGTGAATCTGATCGCCGCTCCCGAAGGGATCAAGCGCGTGCAGGAAGAGCATCCTGATGTGGATATTTATGTGGCTGCCTGCGATGAAAAGCTCAATGATCATGGCTACATCGTGCCTGGTTTGGGCGATGCAGGGGATCGTCTGTTCGGAACAAAGTAACAATTAAGATCGATTCTTGTCTTCCGTCGGTGAGAACCGGCGGTTTTTTGTCAACAGAAGAAAATTCTTGAGATTCATGGTTGCATTTTCAATGTGAATAGGGTATACTGAATGCGATGCTGTCTGCATTTAAATATGAAGAAACGATTAGCCATACTGATGGTTTCAATAATGGAGTAAAAAATCCATGACAATAGAACCGGCTGTAAAAAAAGAAACAAGGGCCATTGCGATGGGTGTGGGTATCATGGCCCTGATGATGATCGCGGTATTCCTGATCATCAATCAATTCAATCATACGGTGATTCTTGGGGCGCTGTTGGGCTCTCTGGCCGCAGTGGCAAATTTCTTTTTGATGGCGCTTACGGTGCAGCGGATCACCGCCCAAATTCATGGGGTGAAAAAGCAACGCCCGGAGGCCGAAGCAAAGGAAACGAATCCTTCTGCGGATGAAAAGGCCCTTGAAATCGAATTGGATGAAGAGGACCCTCTCACCCCTGAGGAGGAGGCAGAACTGAAGGAAATGACCCGCCAGGCCAAAATCCGGATGCAGCGGTCCTACGCATTACGGATGGTGATGCTCATCGGCGTTGCCGTTCTTGCCATCAAGGTGGATATTTTCCATTCTGTGGCGGCGCTGGTGCCCATGCTGTTTCCCAGAATAATCATTATGGTAAAAACGCTGACAGTCAAATTGAAAGGAGCGTGAGGCAGTTGGAAAATGGAATGCAAGAACAGAAAAGCAGTTTCCTGAAAAAGAATAAAGCCCGGATCATTGATCTGCTGCTGATCGCCATGATGATCCTGCCCTTTATTGGCTGCATGGCCCTGAAAATTGTAACCAAGCCGCTCTCTGAGGGTATTTCCATTACCGGCGCTCAGATTCATCTGGAAATTCCCATGCCGCTGATGAATCTGGTGATTTCTGAGGCGCAGGTCAATTCCGTGGCGGTGATTATCGCTTTGCTGGGGCTGTGCCTGTTCCTTACCCATGGAATCGCTGTGGTGCCCCACTCCAAGCGTCAGCTGGCGGCGGAATGGATCGTGGAAAAGGTTCAAGGCCTGGTGAATGACAATATGGGGGAAAGGTTCCAGGGCTACGGCCCCTTCATCGCTGCCATCATGGGGCTGTCCGCTTTCTCCAGTTTGTCCAGTCTGCTTGGCTTGTTTCCGCCTACGTCGGATGTGAATGTGGTAATGGGCTGGGCCATCCTGGCCTTTGGCCTGATCACGTACTACAAGCTCAAGGGCGGATTGTGGAATTACATCAAGGGCTATTTCTCGCCCATTCCTTTTTTTGCCCCCATGAATGTGATCGGCGAAATTGCCACCCCCATTTCCATGGCATTCCGTCATTACGGCAACGTTCTTTCCGGTGTGGTCATTTCCACGCTGATTGCCTCGGCTTTGCAGGGCCTGTCTCAGGCACTGCTGGGGTGGCTACCTGGGGCGCTGAAGGATATTCCCTTCCTGCAGGTGGGTCTGCCGGGCATTCTCTCCCTGTATTTTGATATTTTCAGCGGTTGTCTGCAGGCGTTCATTTTCGCCATGCTGACCATGCTGAACATCTCCAACGGCTTCCCGGCGGAGGATTACGAACGACGTATGGCAAAGCGGGCAAAAAAAGCTTTGCATCATACATAAAGAAAAACCAATATTATTTTGAGGAGGTCTATCCCCATGCTTGAACTTGCTATTGGTATCATTCTCGGTTGCTGTGCTCTGGGTGCTGGTATTGCCATGATCGCCGGTATTGGCCCTGGTATTGGTGAAGGTAACGCCGTTGCCAAGGCTTGCGAAGCCATCGGCCGTCAGCCTGAATCCAAAGGCGCCGTTACTTCCACCATGATCATGGGCTGCGCCGTGGCTGAAACCACCGGTATCTACGCTCTGGTTATTGCCATCATGCTGATCTTCGTTGCGCCCAGCAGCTTTGTGGATCTGCTGGTGAAGAATTCTCCTGTCAAGTAAGGAAGAACACTGAAAGGCTGAAAAATGGACGTTAAAACAATGGGCATCATTGATGTCAACCTCTGGCAGATTCTCATATCTCTTGCCAATCTGCTGATCATCTTCCTGATTGTGAAGAAATTTCTGTTCAAGCCTGTGCAGAAAGTGATGCAGGCCCGTCAGGAACAGGTGGATCGGATCTACAACGATGCGGAAAATGACCGCACCGCCGCCAGCAGCATGAAGCAGGAATATGAGGCCCGATTGGCCTCCGCCCGGGAAGAGGCGGACAGCCTGGTTCGTACTGCCGTGCAAACGGCCCAGCGCCGCAGCGATGCCATCGTGGCAGATGCTGCCAGCCAGGCCAGCCACCTGAAAAAGAAGGCAGAAGAGGAGATCGCCCTGGAAAAGCAGCAGATGCTCAAGGGCGTCCAAAGCGAGATTTCCGATATTGCCGTCAGCATTGCCTCCAAGATTGTGGAGCGTGAAGTGAACGCCAAGGATCACGATGCTTTCGTGGACGAATTCATCAGGAACGTGGGTGAACAGCAGTGACGGAACAGGCCAGAGAATACGGCCAGGGGATGTATGCCCTGGCAAAGGAAGAAAATATCGCTTCCCATATCCTGGCCCAGATGCAGACGCTCATTGGCTGTTTCCAGGAGCAGAAAGAATTTCTGCGCCTGCTTTCCAATATGGCACTGCCCAAGGCAGAACGTCTTGCCATTCTGGATAGCGCCATGGCTGGGCAGGTGCATCCCTATCTGCTGAATTTCCTCAAAATTCTGCTGGAACGCAATCTGCTGATGGAATATCAGGGATGTGTCAGCGCTTTCCGGGAACTGTATCATCAGGATGAGGGCATTGTGGTTGCACATGTGACCACCGGCGCCCCTCTTTCCCAGGAGCAGCGGCAGCGGATTGAGGAAAAGCTGAAAGCCATGACCGGCAGACAGGTGGAACTGAGCGAAAAGGTGGATCCTGCTGTGCTGGGCGGCGTATTGCTGGAGATGGATGGAAAGCGGTATGACAATACCCTGAAGGGCCGCCTGCATGCCATTCATCAGGCCATGATCGGCCGGGAATAAACGGTGCATTTTAAGGGCCGACTGGCCTGCTCATATCGAAAGCGGTGAAGAACAATGCAATTGAGACCTGAAGAGATTTCCAAGCTCATCAAAGAGCAGATCAAGAACTATGAAAACCGGATTTCGCAGGCGGATACCGGCACGATTATCATGATCGGCGACGGCATTGCCCGGGTATCCGGTCTGGATCAGTGCATGGCCAATGAATTGGTGCGCTTTTCAAACGGCGCTTATGGCATGGCCCTGAACCTGGAGGAAAACTCCGTGGCCATTGTTATGCTGGGCGAGGATGAGGGCATCAAGGAAGGCGATAAGGTGGAGCGTACGGGCAAGGTTGTTTCTGTTCCCGTGGGCGAAGCCATGATCGGCCGTGTAGTCAATGCCTTGGGCCAGCCGGTGGACGGCCGCGGCGTAATCGATGCCAAGGAACAGCGCCCCATTGAGCGTAATGCCCCCGGCATCATCCAGCGCAAATCCGTCTCCGTTCCCCTGCAGACGGGTATCAAGGCCATCGACAGCATGATCCCCATCGGCCGTGGCCAGCGCGAATTGATCATCGGTGACCGTCAGACCGGCAAAACTGCCATTGCCTTGGATACCATCATCAACCAAAAAGGCAAGGATGTGATCTGCATTTACGTGGCCATCGGCCAGAAATGCTCCACTGTTGCCCAGCTGGTGGATACCCTGACCGCTGCTGGCGCTATGGACTATACCATCGTGGTCAGCGCCACCGCCTCTGAACTTGCGCCCCTGCAGTATATCGCCCCCTATTCCGGCTGTGCAATGGGTGAATACTTCATGGACCAGGGCAAGGATGTGCTGATCATTTATGACGATCTTTCCAAGCATGCCGTAGCTTATCGCGCCCTGTCGTTGCTGATCCGTCGTCCTCCGGGCCGCGAAGCTTATCCCGGCGACGTATTCTACCTGCACAGCCGCCTGCTGGAGCGGTCTGCCCGCGTGGATCCCGCCTATGGCGGCGGCTCCATTACGGCGCTGCCCATCATTGAAACACAGGCTGGCGACGTTTCTGCCTATATTCCCACCAACGTGATTTCTATCACCGACGGCCAGATATTCCTGGAAACCGAACTGTTCCATGCCGGCATCATGCCTGCGGTGAATCCTGGTATTTCCGTGTCCCGCGTGGGTGGGAATGCTCAGATCAAGGCCATGAAGAAGGTTGCCGGCAGTCTGAAGTTGCTCTATTCTCAGTATCGTGAGCTGCAGGGCTTCGCCCAGTTCGGCTCTGACCTGGACGCCGATACCAAAGCGCGTCTGGCCCAGGGCGCACGAATTGTGGAAGTGCTCAAGCAAAACCGTAATAAGCCCGTAGACGTGGAAAAGCAGGTGTGCCTCTTCTATGCCGTCACCCACGATTTCCTGGTGAATGTGGAAGTGAAGGATGTGGCAGATTACGAAGAAGGCCTCTATGCCCGCATGGAAGCCCAGCATGGGGACGTGCTGGATGTTATCCGTACCACCGGGCAGCTGGATAAGGAAACGGAAGAAAAACTGAAGGCGGCCCTGGAAAACTATACCGCCGATTTTATCAAAAGCAAGCAATAAGTAAGGAGGGGTTGCCATGGCGGGTGCGTCCATGAAGGACATTAAACTGCGCATCAAAAGCGTAGAAAGCACCATGCAGATTACCAAGGCCATGCAGCTGGTAGCCACCTCCAAGCTTCGCCGTGCCAAGGAACGTATGGAAACCAGCAAGCCCTATGCGGCCATTGCAGGGGCGGCCATCCGGGCTGCGGCCCATAGCTGCCCGGAAAAGAATATCCCCTTCCTGGCCGGGCGTCCCCTGAAAAAGAGATGCTATGTGGTTATCGCCGGGGACCGGGGATTGGCCGGGGGATACAATGCCAATGTGTTTAAGGCGGTGCTGAGCCATTGCCAGGATGTGCCTTACTGTGTGATGCCTCTTGGTAAAAAATCCATTGAAAAATTCCATCGTGGCCATGCAGATGTTTTGTCCGATGCATACGGCAAGGTGGAAGGAATGACAGTAGGCCAGTGCGCGCAATTGGCCAGGCAGCTGATTGCAGGATATCTGGCAGAGCAATATGACGAATTGTGGCTGGTCTATACCAGTTTTCAGTCCATGATTACCCAGAATGTGGAGATGGAAATGTTGCTGCCTATTCCCATGCCGGAAGAGGGCGCCCCTCCCGCCTCCACCATTTATGAGCTGAAACCGGAAGAAACGCTGGAAATGGTAATGCCGGATTTCCTGGCGGGCCGATTGTACAGCGCCATTTGTGATTCCTTCGCCAGTGAAGTGGCTTCCCGGCGCAGCGCCATGGACAGCGCCACCAAAAATGCTGGGGAAATGATCAACGATCTCCGGCTAAAATACAACCGTGCCCGTCAGGGCGCCATCACCCAGGAAATCACGGAAATCGTGGCCGGTGCGGAGCATTAAAGCATCGGGAAAGGGGAAATAACCATCATGAGCAATCAAAATATTGGCAAAGTGGTGCAGGTTATCGGCCCGGTGCTGGATATCCGCTTTGAGGATGGGCATCTGCCTGAACTGCTGACCGCCATTGAAATCCAGAATGGCGATAAAAAGATTGTGGCGGAAGTGGCCCAGCATGTGGGCGATAATGTGGTGCGCTGCATTTCCATGAACGCCACCGACGGCATGGTGCGTGGTATTGACGCCGTGGATACCGGCAGCCCTATCACTGTGCCGGTTGGCAATGAATGCCTGGGCCGTATCTTTAACCTGTTGGGTCAGGCCATCGACGATCAGCCGGATCCCCAGGGCAAAGAACGCTGGCCGATTCATCGTCCTGCCCCTTCCTATGAAGAACAGGAAACTTCTACCGAAATCCTGGAAACGGGCATTAAGGTGGTCGACCTGATCGCCCCTTATGCCAAGGGCGGAAAAATCGGCCTTTTTGGCGGCGCGGGCGTGGGCAAGACCGTTTTGATCATGGAACTGATCAATAATGTGGCCAAGCAGCACGGCGGTCTATCCGTATTCGCCGGCGTGGGTGAGCGCACCCGTGAAGGCAACGATCTGTACAACGAAATGAAGGAAAGCGGCGTTATCAATAAGACGGCACTGGTTTACGGCCAGATGAATGAGCCTCCGGGAGCTCGTATGCGTGTGGCCCTGTCCGGCCTTACCATGGCGGAATATTTCCGCGATCAGGAAAACCAGGACGTGCTGCTCTTCATCGATAATATCTTCCGTTTCACCCAGGCCGGCTCCGAGGTATCGGCTCTGCTTGGCCGTATGCCCTCCGCCGTGGGTTATCAGCCCACCCTGGCCACCGAAATGGGCGCCCTGCAGGAGCGCATCACATCTACCAAGAAGGGCTCCATCACTTCCGTTCAGGCCGTTTATGTGCCTGCTGACGATTTGACCGACCCTGCCCCTGCCACCACCTTCGCCCATCTGGACGCTACCACCGTACTTAGCCGTTCCATTGCTTCTCTGGGCATTTATCCCGCTGTAGATCCCCTGGACTCCACCAGCCGGATTCTTTCCCCGGAAGTTGTTGGCTACGAGCATTATGAAGTGGCCCGTCAGGTGCAGGGCATTCTGCAGCGTTATAAGGAACTGCAGGACATCATCGCCATTATGGGTATGGATGAGCTTAGCGACGAAGATAAGCTCATCGTGGCCCGTGCTCGCAAGGTGCAGCGCTTCCTGAGTCAGCCCTTCTCCGTTGCCGAACAGTTCACTGGCATGGAGGGCAAGTATGTTCCCCTGAAGGAAACCATCCGCGGCTTTAAGGAAATCATCGAAGGCAAGCATGATGATCTGCCCGAAAGCGCGTTCCTCTTCGTGGGTACCATTGATGAAGCGGTGGCCAAGGCCAAAAAGGGTGAATAATCATGGCTGATTTTCATTTGCAGATTGTGACGCCCGACCGTATGGTCTATGACGGTCAGGCGGAAAAGATCATCCTGCGTACGGTGAACGGCGACGTTTGTATTTTGGCCAGGCATATTGACTACGCCGCACCCTTGGGTGTTGGCGTGGCCAAAGTGACGGATGATCAGGGCAACGAACGGATTGCCGCATGTAACGGCGGCCTGCTCAGCGTGGATAAAGGGCAGGTGCGGGTGATGGCCACTACCTTTGAATGGGCGGATGAAATTGATTTGCACCGTGCCGAGGCATCTCGGGATAAAGCACAGCAGAGGCTGGATACCCTGAAAAAGGTCGATGAGGAGTATGATTGCCTGGAAGCCAAGCTGAAGCGCGCCTTGGTTCGCATTCAGGCCGCAGAACAATAAATGAAAATGCCCTTCGGTTGAAATAACCGAGGGCATTTTTTGCTGCTGTATCGTTTTACCAGACAGCGTTTTCCAATGCATCCGCATCGGTAAAGGGGCCGGGCAGAATATCGATGCCGCGGGTGTTGCCGAAATAATCCTGATTGAATTGAATGGGTGTACCATCGGGATTTTCAAAGCGTTGATCCGGCTGGAAGGCGTTGCCCAGAATATCACTGTGGATCATGCCGTTTTTAAAATCGGCGATATAATCCAAAACATTGGTGCGCAGATAATAGGCGCCGTCCTTCTCTATCAGCTCCATTTTGATTTTTGCATTTTCATTGATCAGACAGCGCTTTTCATGTTTCCATGCCTTGGCGCCGGAAAGATAGGCATTGCCCTCCGCCCAGACGGGCAGGTGACGGCGCTCGTGATACTCTGCCAGTTTGCCCATATTGGGTCGTGCCACGTCCAGGTCAAACCAGGAAATCCATTCGTCATAGGTGGGATATTCATCGAAGAACCAGGTGCCGGCCACCCGTTCATTTTCTCTGGGACCGCCTTCTTTTACGGGTTCATCCGCAGGCCGGCCCTGAACAAAAATGTTGTTATAGAAGCGATTATCCCCGTGAAGAATGGTCATGAACCCTGCCACTTCAGTACGGTGGCGGATATGATAGGGAGTATAGCGAAGGCCGGTGCCGCCACCCACATTGACGAATGTACCCATCATCAGGTTATGGACCAGTGCAACGCTTTCAGTGGCAAAATTCAGGGAAACCTGGGACAGGAGGATATTGTTGTCAATCAGGGTGGGGCCGTGGCCTACCTCGACAAAAATATCCTGGCTGCCCATGCCGCCGGGGGCCCATGCGCAGAAGGCGGGGCGCTCGTTATGATGCATCAGATTCTGGGACACCCTTGCGCCTTGTGCCTCCCAATCCAGCCATACGCCCATGGTGCTGTGATGGATATGGTTGCGGCGGATGGTCACGTCAATGGCGGCATGCAGCTTGATGCCGGAAATTTCCGCACCGCCCAGTTCCTGCATATTATTGATATGGTGGATTTGATTGTGTTCAATCAGCGAGAATACCGCGCCCATGCGGCCAACAATGCCTGTTTGTTCGCAGTGGTGAATGTGGCAGCGGCGTACAATATGGGATCCTACTTTTTCTTTCAGCCATCCGTGGTATTGGCCGCGGCATACGGCGTCCCGTTCCATCTGGGTGGGGCTTTTCAGATGCTTTGTGGTGAAGTAGTGATCGTTTTCCGGATCGTAGTATTTTCCCAGTGAGATGCCGCAGCATTTGCTATTGCTGATATCGCAATCCTCAATGATCCAGCCCTTGCTCCAGTGGGGGCCCACCATGCCGTCCTGGAATGCGGCGGGAGGCGCCCAGGTGGTGGCGGCCTTTTCTATTTTGAAACCGGAGAGGGTGATATAGCCGCGGCCGGTTTCTTCCGGGAAGAAGCAGCGCCGGCGCACATTGATCTCAATTTTTTGCTGATTGGGATCCTGATCCTGGAAATTGGCATAGAAGACCGTTTCATTACCATCCTGAACGGCCAGCCATTTGTAGATGGAGTATTCCGGTTCCCAGGAGGGGGCATAGGGAGCGCCGGCGATCAACTCCTCCATGGTTTCTGCTTCGTACAAGGCCCGATCATTCATGTAGACGCAGCCGGTATGACGAACGGAGGGGGCGAAATACCAATCGCCGAATACTTCGGTGGTATAGGGGTTGTAATTGCCGAAAATGCCGTTATCCACCCGGGCCGTCCAAAGATTGTGATCTACTTTTTTCCAATCAGAGAGGATTTCGGCGCCGGTAATGACGGCGCCCAGCGGCGCTACAGAGCGGTAGACAATGGGTGCGCATTCGTCGCCGCCGTTTTTAGGACTGACATATTCCCGATAGATGCCGGGATAAACCAAGATTTCATCCCCAGCCTTGGCCAGCAGCGCGGCATCGCCGATGTGCCGGAAGGGACGGCCCTTGCTTCCGTCCCCATCTCGGGGGGCCGATTGATTGACATGATAGATCATCGTATTCCTCCTTCAATCGTATTCATCCTGAAAAAGCATGTATATCTGTTTTTATTATATACGATGCGCTGAAAAATGTCCATGCGGGAAGCATAAGTTTTCCAGATTATGTTTTTTATTGAATTGGAAATGGCAAAGAGACGCCATGAATCAGGATTATTTGTCGGTTGGTTATTCCCAGAAGCGCCGCCTGTGATTTGTTGATCTGGCGAGGATTTTTATCCAACAGCGCATTGCAGAAGGGTTCCTTATGCAAACAAAGAATGATATAATACGAAAGAAATGATTCGTAAAATATATCAATACCGCTTGCTGCATCGAAGCGTGCGAAATATGCAACTAGAATTATAGGATGGGAATCAAATCTTTCTTGCATCAGAGAAAAAATGAGGCTATAATAAGGTATCCTGCAATGAGTCAAGGTATATATGGAAAGGAAAGACCGTAATTACCGCTATAAAGCAGGATATAAACCGTCGATTCACACGGCGTGAGGCATTAACAGCCGCTGTGTTTGAATGAATATGATTGAAAGCAGGAGAATGTGTATGGAAATTTATCGTTTGGGTCCTGTGGGCATCCTATTTTCTGAAAGTGAAGGCAGGCCATCCATGACTTTGATTCCTGAAGGCATGGAAGAGCAGGTGGTTACAGAAAAGGCGGCCAGTCTCAACGGCATGGCGCAGCTCCACGCCCGCGGCGATCGGCACGAAATCCCTTACGCCCGCGGCATGACCATGCTGCGCTCTGATACAGGCGCTTCCATGCGTCTGCACAGCCGTGAAGCCGTAGAAAACGGCGTCAAAACTGTGCTCAAGGGTGCCCATGGCCTTGCCTGGGAACAGGAAATCACCGGCTGCGGCCGGGCCGTTATTTGCCACACCCGCATCATCAATGAAGGCGATGCGCCGGTTACCATCGATCAGGCCTCCACTTTCTGTCTCAGCGGCCTGACACCCTTTGAAAAAGGATTGACCCCCGATTGCTTGCTGCTGCATCGGTTTACGTCCTTCTGGAGTACCGAAGGCAGAATGCTGACAAACACCTTGGAAGAACTGAATATGGAAATGCCCTGGTCCCGCTGGACGCCCCGCACCGTCCGCATCGGCCAGGAAAGCACGCTGCCGGTGAACAAGTGGTTCCCCACTATGGCGATAGAGGATACCCGGCGCAATGTGACCTGGGCTGCCAGCATCGGCTGGGCAGGCTCCTGGAGCATGGAGCTTTTCCGTCAGCGGGAAGATCTGGCCCTCTGCGGCGGCCTGACCAGCTATGAGGAAGGCCAGTTCAGAAAGACGCTGCAGCCCGGTGAAGTGCTAGAACTGCCGGAGGCAATCCTAACTGCCGTATGCGGCGGAGTGGATGAGGCATGTGAAGCGCTGCTGGACGTGCAGTTGTCCCGACTGCCCCTGATCGCTGAGCCGGAAAACACCCTCAATCCTATGTACAATGAATACTGCGAAACCTGGAATCATCCCACCTTGGAGACCGTCCGCGCCCAAATCAAAGCCATTAAGGATCTGGGGTTGAGCTATCTGGTTATTGATGCCGGCTGGCACGGGGAAGAGGGCGATGAATTCTTTGTTTCTTTGGGTGATTGGCAGGAACGGTTCAGCAAATTTCCCAATGGCGTCAAGCAGGCTGCCGATGAAATCCGGGCTGCCGGTATGATTCCCGGCATTTGGTTTGAAGCAGAAGTGGCCTATAAGGACAGCCGTGTATTCAGGGAACATCCCGAAATGTTCGTGACTGATAATGGCAAGCCCATTATCGAAACGGACCGGGCATTCTACAATCTGGATCGCGAGGACGCCCAGGCCCATCTGAAGGAAAGGATCATCGATTTCCTGAATAAAAACGGTTTTGGCTATATTAAAATTGATTACAACAACACCTATGGAATGGGCTTTGACGGCTATGAATCCATTGGTGAAGCGCAGCGCAGGAGCGTGCTGGGAACCTATCGTTTCTTTGAAGCCATGCGTGAAAATGTACCGGGGCTGGTCATTGAAAACTGCGCATCCGGGGGCCACCGACTGGAGCTGAGTATGCTCAGCCGTACCGATATGTCCTCTTTCTCCGACGCCCACGAATGCATCGACATCCCCTTGATCGCCGCCGATCTTTCCCGTCTGCTGCTGCCCAGAACCAGCCAAATTTGGGCTGTGCTGCGGCCGGAGGACAGCATCCGCCGTGTGATCTGGTCTTTGACTGCCACGCTGCTGGGCCGCATGTGCATTTCCGGCAAGGTGGCGAAATTGAATGAACAGCAGATGGAGGCCGTCCGCCGGGGCGTGGCTTTCTATCGCCTGGCGGCGCCTGTGATCGCCAAGGGATCCACCAGGGTGCACCGAAAGGATATCACCCATTACGATCATGCCCATGGATGGCAGGCCGTCGTCCGCACAGGGGAGGATAAGATCCTTCTTGTCACCCATGCGTTCAATGACAACGGCGGGGAATACACGCCCGATCTGTGCCTGGACGGCTATGCAGTAGAGGCCTCCTTCATGGATGATGATTGCAGCGTATCCATGAAAAACGGTAGAATTACCTTCAAGGCCGGCGGGCCCTATTGCGGGTTCGGCGTGCTGCTGAAGAAATCATAAGCGAAGAATAACGCACATAAAAGGGAGGGCAGTTATGCCCTCCCTTGTTATATATGGGGCTGACAACCCGTATTATTTCTGATACTGGATAAATTCGCATTCCAGTCGGCCGTTGTACAGCCGTCGTTTCTGATCGGCACGCTTACCGAAGCAACGTTCAAATCCGGTATGCGCGGTGATAACTCCCATTTGACAGCCGGGGTGACGATCATATAGCTTGCGGATATGCCGATACAGGGATTCGCATTCCTTCCGGTCGCTGAGCCGCTCTCCGTAGGGCGGGTTGAGAAGGAAAAGGGGAGAGGCCATTTCCAATTGCAAATCCCGCAGATCCTTTTGCATGACGGTCACTTTCCCGCCGATACCGGCCTGCTTGAGATGCTTTTTGCACAGGGCAAGAGCATCTGGGGAAAGATCGCTGCCGCCGATAGCGCCGATCCTGGACGGATCAAAGCGATCGTTTGCTTCTTCACGGATGACGTCCATTTCTTTTTTGGGGAAAAGGGGCCATCTTTCACAGGCGAAATTACGGGTGAGGCCGGGGGCGCGGTTGGCGCGAAGGTAGGCGGCCTCAATCAGCAGTGTACCGGTACCGCAGCAGGGATCCCACAGGGGGATATCATTTCGGAAGGGGGAGAGCATCACCAGCGCTGCGGCCAGTGTTTCCCGGATGGGCGCCTCGCCGTTCCAGGTACGATACCCTCTTTTGTTGAGCGCAGCGCCGCTGGTGTCTAAGGTCAGTCGGGCCATATCCCCATGGAGAGATACATCGATCTGATATTCTGCGCCTGTTTCTTCGAACCATTGGATTTTATAGTGGCGCTTCATGCGCTCCACAATGGCCTTTTTTGTGATGGCCTGGCAGTCCCTGACGCTCATCAGCTGGCTGCGGGCGCACTTTCCGCTGACAGGAAAACGGGCGTCCCGGGGCAGATATTTTTCCCAGGGGAGAGATAATACCAACTGGAACAATTCTTCGAAGGACTGCACCTTTTCTTCGCCCACAATCAGCAGCACCCGATCTGCCGTACGCAGCCAAAGGTTCGCGGAAAAAGCCTGGGCAGGGGTGGCGGAAAAACGCACGCCGCCGGTTTCACATCGGCCCTCCAGCCCCAGGCGGAATAATTCTTTCTTTACCATGCCTTCCAGCCCAAAGGCAGCCGTGGCAAAAAACTCCATAAGATCTCACTCCTCCTGCTGATTATACCAGCAAGCAGTCTTATATGCAAGTAAAATGACCTGGGGGATAGTATTCCTGGTGTTCCTTGGCGGCTTTTCGGTATTCGCCGGGGGTGGTACTCAGATACTGGCGGAAACAGCGGTTGAAATAGCTGAAATTGTGGAAGCCCACCTTCAGGCATATATCGGAAATTTTCATATTGGTTTCCGCCAGTATTCGTGCGGCGCAGGTAATGCGATGCTGCACCAGATAGGTCATAGGCGTTTGGCCCATTACCCGCTTGAACAGCCGACCGAACTGGCCTGGGCTCATATGCGCCTGCTGTGCCAATTCGTCCAGCGTCAGATCCTGGGGATAATGATCCTGCAGATAGACCAGTGCATTTTTAACGGCAATGATTTCAGCCTCTTCATTCGGGATGGGCGCGGCAGCATTGGGCTGGGAGAAGAAATAATACATCAGTTCCAGCATTCTGGCCTTTACTAATAATTCCCGCCCTGGGGCGTTGCCCTCAAGCATTCGTGCCACCTCTTCCATCAAATGGATCACTTTTCCGCTGGATAAAGTATCAGCGGGCAAATAAATAGCAGAGCTGGGACCATGGCCCATCAAAGGCTGCAGATAACGGACGGCAACGATATCCTCTTCCCTGCCACAGCGCAGAAAATCCGGATGGCACAGTAGCGCAATGGTTTTGCATTCCTTATGATTCACAGATTTTGCGTAATGCAGCGCATCGGATGTGATTAGAAGGCAATCCCCTGGCCGAAGGGAATAGCGATTGCTGTTGACGTAGAGCGCCGCCTCTCCGGAAGTGACCAGAAAGAATTCCCATTCGGCATGAAGATGGGAATAAAACATGGTTTCATTGGCACCGGTATACACGATGGGATAGACGGCCAAGGGAAAGGCGCTGGTTCCGTGCTGTCGTTCCCGGGGATATTGGGACATGCAAACCTCCTGAACGAAATAATGTTAAAAATACGATGAAATACTGCTATACATGTTTAAAATGGCAGTATATAATACTAATACACCGGTAAGCGGAAAATGTCAAGCGGTTTCGTATTAATTTAAAATCAATACCAGAAAGGAAGATGGACCGATGAAGAATTGGAAATCTGTAGTTGCCTTTTTGATGGCCGTACTAATTTGTCTTGGCGGAATGGGCTTGGCCGTTGCAGAAGAAAAGAAATATGATCTGGGTGGCAGGGTGGTCACCCTGGGCCATTACAATGATCTTACCCCCAATGAAAACTCCCCTACCTACGTTGAACAGATGGAACTGATTGAATCCATCGAAGAAAAGTATAACTGCACCATCGAATTCATCAGCACCGGGGACTGGCATGCCTGGGATGCCACCATCAAGACCATGGCCATGAGCGGCGAAAAGGTGGCGGACGCCTTCGCCCATACCATAGACTATATCATCCCCACTTGGTCCTACGCAGAGCTGCTGGCTCCCCTGGATGAATATTTTGATATGGCTGATCCCATGTGGAATCAGCTGATCATGGATACCTGGAGCATGAATGGCAAGCATTACACTGTCAGCACCAACAAGCACGGGTACCTTGGCACCTGCATACTGTTCAACAAACGCATTTGTGCCGAGAACGGAATCACCGATGAATACCTCTATGAATTACAGCGCAATCATGAATGGACCTGGGATAAGCTGCTGGAATTGGCCCGGAAATGCACCAGGGATAAAAATAACGATGGGCAAATGGATACCTGGGGCTTTGGCGCCTACGGGCCTTCTCCCATCATTACGGAATCCTTTGTCTATGCCAACAATGCTACCTGCGTAAGAATGCGGGATGACATGACCTATGAATACAGCCTGAATGATCCCGCCGCCATTGAAGCCATCGAATTCTGCCGCCAGCTGGTCAATGAGAACGGCGTGGTCTACACCGGCAGCTGGGACTGGGGCACCTGGGAAAAGCTGTGGAACCGGGGCAAGGTGGCCTTCTATCAGTCCTTCAGCTGGGAAGTGGGCAATTACGTATTCAACCTGGAAGACGATGAATTTGGCGTGCTGCTGATCCCCATGGGCCCCCAGGCTGATGGCTATGTGAATGCCGAAAATGTGCCGGACGGCTGGTTCATCCAGGAATGCGTGGAGGATAAGGAAGCTATCGCTGCTATTCT
This sequence comes from Clostridiales bacterium, assembly GCA_015056265.1. Lineage (GTDB taxonomy): Bacteria > Bacillota > Clostridia > Christensenellales > Aristaeellaceae > RUG563. Next base: position 28,604 of record SVGR01000003.1, on the reverse strand, counting down.
GTATGATTATCTCTATCCCTACGATTGGAAAGACGAAGTGGAGCCCTACATGAGCTTCGAAAATATCGTCTTTGACGATGAATCCCTGGAGGCTTTTGACCTGATCGATGTGCCTACCTTTGCCCTGGGCGAAGCTGCTACCTGGTATCGAAACAATATACTTTGGGGTGATTTCGGCGTGAACAGCAATGTTTCCGGCCGTGTATTTGCGGAAACCAATGCCTCCCCTGCCCAGGCCGCATTTGATGAAATGACCGTCAGCTTCAAAGATCAGCTGGAAGAAATGGAATAAAGGATGGCGGCGGGGCGCTATCCCATCTGCGGATGCATTCTGCACAACGATTGAAGTAATCTTCCATCGGATAGGAAGATGAAAATAAAACATATGAAAGGGGTCCCTAACAATGAAGAAACTAGTATCTGTACTCTTGGCAATGATGATGCTTTGCATCGCTCTCCCCACCCTGGCGGAAGAACCCGCTGGCTCCCTGATTGCCCATTATGATTTCGAAGACGCTGAAAACCTGGGCAAGGATGTAAGCGGCAGCGAATACCACATGATTCCTGTTGGCAAGGGCACCCTGGCCCAGAGCACCAATGCCGCCAAGGGCGCCGGCGCCCTGGAACTGGACGGCGAAAGCGGCCTGGCCATGAACAAGGGCACCGGTGATGACTACACCGACAATCTGGAAAGCTTCACCGTCAGCTTCTATGCCCTGCATGATGGCTTCGTGGGCGAAAACAGCCGCGTGTTCTCCACTGGCTACAACGGCGAACAGAAGGGCTTCTGCCTCCACGTTTGCAAGTATGCCCATAACGGGGAACAGCACGTCGTCTATATGCCCATCATCGGCGACCAGAAGGTAGACCATTGGGGCCGCACCAGCGAACCCACCAAGCTGGTGGAAAACCTGAAGGAATATCATTGGTATGTATGTGCCTATGATGCCATGACCATGACCATGAGTGTTTGGGTAGACGGCGAACTGAAGGCTACTGATACCTATCTGGAACCTGTGATCCCCTGCGTGCTGGGCGCCACCATTGGCGGCAGCTACGTCTTCTGGGATGACAATCTGATGTATGCCTTCACTGGCCTGATCGACGACGTGCGTGTTTACGATTATGCCATTGAAAGCATTGGTGAAATCTATGGTGAATAAGCGTAGACTCATTGCGCTGCTGTTGGTGGGGCTGATGATCATCAGCCCCATCTCTACAGTTAAAGGAGAGGTGAAAAGCTCCGTGCGTGTGGATTTTTCCAAGCATACCGGAACGCCTTTGCTGAAGCGGCAGAATACCTTTTCCGTATCTTATTCTTTTGGACTTGGTGGAGACAGCGCCACATTCATGAAATCCTCTCAATTCCTGACGGAATTGAGAAGCGAAAACATGCGTGTTGACTTTTCCATGGGCACCGGCGGGCTGGGCAAGTATTTTGCCCAGGGTTCCATCAAAAAGATGAAGAACCAGTATACTGCCCTGGATGTGCTGCTCAAGCAGCTGTATAAAAAAGGGACGCAGCCCTATTATGAATACGGCTACATGCCCCCGCTTCTGCAGCCCGATGACGGCGATTTCCGCTCCCCGCCCAGGGATTATGACGCTTGGCAGCGGCTTTGCTACGATATCGCCAAGCATTACGCGGATAAGGGATGGCCTGCTGCTGCCCACGAAATCTGGAATGAGCCGGATTTGGGTGATCCCAATAATAAGGTGTTCTATAACGGTACTTGGGATGAATACATCAAAATGTATGAATACGGCGTGAACGGCATCCGCGCCGCCAATCCTGACGCTACTGTGGGCGGATTGTCCCTGGCTTTCGTGCAGTATTTTGATCAGAACGATATCCGAAAGTTCCTCAATCATGTGGACGCCAAGGATCTGCCCTTGGATTTCCTTTCGTATCACAATTACAGCACAACCCGCTATCTGAACGAAACCAAAACCATGAACGCTATCCTTTCTTCTTATGGGGATCGTTTTGCCAATGTGGCGCTGCATTTGAATGAATTTCATGTAGTGGATACGGCCGGCGCGACGACATACAAATCCAGCTGTGCCGACAGCGCCTCCCTGGCCATGGAAGCGATTACAAGGCTGGTGGAAATGCCCACCGTGACCAGCGTCAACTGGGCCACATGGCGTTGTGAAGGTACCGGGCTGAACATGGTTGGCAATGATAAGGCAGAACGCTATGCCCTCTTCCATGCCCTTCGGGTGTACAATGATATGCCCATAGACCGGGTGGAATTTAACGGCGCAAAGTATGTGCAGGGATTTGCCAGCGCGGATGAGCAATCTGCCGGCGTGCTGATGTATACCCGTGCTGTAAAGGATCAGACCGTTACGGTGGATCTGGCGGGGCTGCCATTTGATCGGGTAGACGTTCGTGCCTATGCCATCGATAAGCAGCATTCCAGTATTCTTGATGGCTGTGAAACTGATGAACTGGAAATGATCAGCGAAATGAAGGATGTGCCCGCTGACAGCCTTACCTGGGTGGGTACCCTTGGCGCCCGCGGCATTTTGTATCTGAAGATTACCCCTGCTGGACAAGAGGAATATCAGAAAGCGGTATGGTCTGTGGATAGAGATACGGTTCTCGCCGGTGAAACGGCCACCGTTACCCGGAAGGAATACTATTTTGAGGATCGTTCCTCTACATCTTTTTCCGAATTCGATTTGGGTACGTTCTCTGCCTGGGCTGGCATGGGCAACCGGGAAAAAGGCATGGCCAAAGGCGCGGTGCTGTTGGAGAACATCCCCGCACATTTGAATGTGAATCCCATTTTCTACGGTGACTGGCAGGCGGATGCCAAGGCGTTCCTGTATGCCCAGTATACCGATAAGGACGGGAAGATTGTAAAGAAGCAGGCTTTCCGGCTGGGGGATGATCCCTGGATCGCTGAAGGGTTTGACGGATTTGCGGCTGATACGCTGGCGGCTGGGCAGAAAATCGTTCTGGATACGCCAGAAGGGTTTGAGGGCACGCTGAAGCTGACCTGGGGCCTTCAGGATGCAGGCATGGATACCAGCCTGAAGCTGCGTATTGAAAAATAATTAAATCTATCGGGAAGCGTCATCGTTGGCGCTTCCCCATTCCGCACAAGGGGGATTATATGTCGTATTTCGAAAGACTGGGAAACAGCCTGATTTTTCGCAACAATGGGGAAACGCTGATGATCAATCCCTGGGGAGAAAACAGCCTGCGTGTGCGCGCCCGGATCCAGGAAGATATTCTGGATACCGATTGGGCGCTGCTTCCCTATGAGGAGGCGGAAGCTGAGATTGTTATTGGGGAAACGGAAGCCACTATCCGCTGCGGGATGCTTACAGCGAAGCTATATGTGGAAACCAATCAGGGCAATTGCTGCATCGCATATTATAATCAAAAAGGGGAATTGCTGCTTTCAGAAATCGAAAATGGCGGCGCTCTCCGGCGGCGCAGCAGGGCCTATACACCCCATCTTGGCGGGGATTTTTCCCTGACGGTCTCCTTCCGGGGGCAGGATGAGCATCTCTGGGGCCTGGGGCAGTATCAGGAAGAACAATTGGATTTGAAATACGGCGTATTTGAATTGGCCCACCGCAATTCCCAGGCCAGCGTTCCCTTTGTGGTTTCCAGCAAGGGATATGGGTTCTTATGGCACAATCCTGCCATTGGCCAGGTGGCCTTTGGTAAGAATTGCACCGAATGGAAAGCCCAATCCACCAAGCAAATGGATTACTGGATTACGGCGGGTGATAGCTTCCAGCAGATCAGTTATCAGTATGCCAAGGCCACCGGCTTTGCGCCCATGATGCCGGAATACGGCCTGGGCTTCTGGCAGTGCAAGCTGCGCTACTGGAATCAGGAGCAACTGCTGGAGGTTGCACGGGAATATCACCGCAGAAACATACCGGTTTCCGTGATCGTTTGCGACTTTTTTCATTGGCCTAAGATGGGGGATTACCGCTTCGAAGAGGAATTCTTCCCCGATCCTAAGGCCATGGTGGATGAACTGAAGCAAATGGGCATGGAGCTGATGGTGTCCGTATGGCCTCAGGTGGATCTGCTCAGCGAAAACTACGGCTATATGCGGCAGCAGAATATGCTGGTGCGGGCGGAAATGGGCGAGCAGATTGGCATGCGCTTTGGCGGCGACAATATGTTCTATGACGCCACCAATCCCCGGGCACGGCAGTTTGTTTGGGAAAAGTGCAAGCAGAATTATGCCGATTACGGGGTGAAGCTGTTCTGGCTGGATGAGGCGGAGCCGGAATACAGCGAATATGATTTCGCCAATTTCCGATATCATGCAGGCCCCAATCTGCAGGTGGGCAATGTGTATCCCCAGTGTTATTCCCGAGGATTCTATGACGGGCAGAAGCAGATGGGCCAGGATGATATCGTCAATCTGGTGCGCTGTGCCTGGGCGGGCAGTCAGCGCTACGGCGCCCTGGTATGGAGCGGTGATATCCACAGCGATTGGCAATCCTTCCGGAAGCAATTGTGTGCCGGACTGAATATGGGCATGGCCGGCATCCCCTGGTGGACCACCGATATCGGCGGTTTCTACGGGGGCAATCCGGATGATCCGGCCTTTCGGGAGCTGCTTGCCCGGTGGTTTGCCTGGGCGGTATTCTGCCCGGTAATGCGGCTGCACGGCGATCGCTCTCCTGGGCAGATGATCTATCGCAAGGATGGAAGCGCCAATATGCACACCGGCAGTTTCAACGAAGTGTGGTGCTTTGGGGAAGAATTGACCCCAGTACTGACGGATTTCATAAAAATGCGTGAACGGATGCGTCCCTATGTGCGCCGCCTGATGGAGGAGGCCCATGAGAAGGGAACGCCGGTGATGCGCCCCATGTTTTACGAATTCCCGGACGACCCTGCCTGCTATGCCATTCAGGATCAGTACATGTTCGGCCCCGATGCACTGGTGGCCCCGGTGATGGAGCCCGGCGTCAGCACACGGAAGGTATACCTGCCTAAGGGGGCAAAGTGGACGGAACAGCATACCGGGAAAGTATTCGACGGCGGCTATACGGTGGAAGCACAGGCGCCTATTCATGTGATTCCTGTGTTCCTGAAAAATGGGGCGCAGATTGAAGGATAAATGATTCTTGGGAAATAACGGATCAGAAGAACGTCGTCTGCTGTAAATTGCAGGGACGGGAATGCTTCATATTGGAAACATTCGTTATGCTTTTATCTCCATATGTATGCAGGAAATGGCACGGAGAACGAAGAATACATATAAATATGCCAGCATGAAAACGGAACAAGGCGGTTTTATGGTACGAGGCCATTTGCATTTTTCATGGCAGAATTACTCAATTGCCTGGATGGAAAAAACGGCCACAGCATAAAGGCGAGGGCGCATGTGGAGAATGCTGCCCGGATGATCTGGGGGATTATTCGGTCGGATTTGAATTGAAGAATATTATACTGTTCTCCATATCACCCGCAGCTATTTGTTCAAGCTGTTCAAATGGTATTTGAAATGCGCCCACGGAATATATAATTCGGATCTGGCCGTAAAAAGGGAGGAAACGGCTGACAAGCGGGAGATGCACCGTCTATGAAAATGCGGAGCAATACCGCTTTGGCCGCCACGCTTGTTTTACCAAACGTTTTCGGGAGGCATATGGCATGACTCCGAAGGAGTATGCAAAAAACACATAAGGAGAGAAAAGAATGAAGAAGATCGGCTTTATCCTGGTATTCATGGCGATGCTTTGCATTGCCGGATGCGCCCTGGCGGACATACAGGCATATCCCGTTCCGGCTGGCACACCTACTGAACGGGTGTTATTTGAAATCACCGCAAACGGCCTGGATGTGGGCGTGTATTCCGACCTGAATATGAAAAACCTGCCGGTAAACTTTGCCTATTTCAATTTTGATCCCGGTGATGAAGTGACCGTCCGCATCCGGTCGGGCATCCCCTTTGAAAAGGTGGATATCCTGCCAGCCAGGGACGATCTGGAGTGGAGCGTGGATGGCCGCATCATCACGGTGAAGATGACCAATCCTGGGGATGATTTGACGTTCGTCTTCAACGATAATTATCAGGGTGCTACCCTGCATCTTTTCACCAATGAAATCGACCATGAAGCCCAGGCCAAGAGAAAGAAGTTCGGCACCATTTACTATGGCCCAGGCTATCATGATCTGACCCATACCCAGGTGAAGGTTGGCAGTGGGCAAACGCTGTATGTGGATGCCGGCGCTGTGGTCAACGGCCCGATCGTGGTGGAAAATTCCAAGAATGTGACCATCGAAGGAACCGGTGTGATCATGATGACCCAAAAAAGTGCCGTCAATCCCCAGTACGGTAATATTGTCATCACGCTGAACCACGCGAGCAATGTGACCATCAAGAATGTTATTGCCAATTCCCATCGCACCCAGAATTGGACCACCCATGTGTATTTTTCCGACAATGTGCTGATTGAGAATTACAAGGTGGTCAGCACCCGGTATGCCAGTGTGGACGCCCTGGATATTTCCAACAGCCAGAATGTGACGGTGAAGGATTGCTTCCTGCGCTCCTGCGATGACTGCATCACCATCAAGGGCCTGGGGCAGAGCAAAACCCCTGACGGCTCGCCGCCCAATGAACATATTCATGTTTCCGGCTGCGTCCTGTGGAACGATTGCAACAACGCCATGGTGGTGGGGGAAGAAAGCTTTGCCGCGTATTATGACGATATTTCTTTTAAGGATATCGACGTGCTCTATTCCTATGACGATCGGGACAATCACGGCAAGCTGGAAGAACGGGCGGTTATGTCCATCGTGACCCTCCACGGCACGGAGATTACCAATATTCTGTGGGAAGATATCCGGGTGAACAATTGCCAGCGCCTGATTTGCTTCCGCTTTGTGGACAGCTTCTGGTTCGGCAGCATCCAGGGGGATCAGTCTTTGCCCGGGTTTGTGGATGGCGTGACTGTACGGAATGTCACCTGCAATAGCAACAACAAGGATAAGATTGCCAACGAAATACTTCTCTATGGCTGGAGCAAAGATAAGCAGTTGATGAATCTCACTTTTGAAAATGTGATGGTCAACGGCAGGAAGTTTAATTCCCTGGTGTTCCCCAAGGTAAAGACTAATTCCCATGTCCGCAATATCCGATTCAAATAAACGGAAGGGGCGCGGTGCCAACGGATCAATCCGCTGCAGCGGATGATATAAAAATGTGAAAGAAGGAATTTGCAATGAAACATCTGATGAAAGCGCTGCTGGCTGTTGCACTGTGTTTGATGCTGTACACGGCCGGCATGGCCGAAGGGACAGACATCCAATTACTGGCCCACTATACTTTCGATGATTCCGCAGACTTGGGCGCCGATGCCTCCGGAAACGGCAACGATCTGGTGACTTTCGTCAATCCTGACGGTATTCATGCTGAGGAAGGATACCGGGGCGGCGCCGTGCATTTTGACGGTACATCCGGTATGTATGCCGCCGGCGAATCTGCTGCAGATTTCATGGACGGCTATACAGGATCCCTGACCGTTAGTTTCTTTGCCAAAGTAGATCTGGATAACGCCCGCAACGGCAATGCCCGCGTGGTCGACCACGGCATCAACGGCAGCGATAAGGGCTTCACTACTCTGGTAAATGTGAACCGTAATGCGGATGGTAGCAATACTGTTTACTCTATCTCCAAGATGGGTAAGAGCGATTGGTGGTCCAGCTATGCCGCTTTGGACGGCGATCCTGCTTCCTGGCATCACTATACCATGGTATTTGATGCTGAACGGGGCATCGTATCCGCTTTCATTGATGGCGTGCTGAAGTGCGAAGTATCTGCTTTTGCCGATGAAACGGCCGCCAGCGATTTCAGCTTCGGCATTGGCGGCAGCTGGAACCAGTATGACTGGTTCAACGCCGGCAACCGGGAAGTGACCCTGGAAGGCTTTACCGGCTGTGTGGATGATGTAAAGGTCTTTGCCGGCGCGGTGTACGATATGGCTGTGATCGGCAATGATATCGTGCCCCCTGTCTCACTGGATCCTGTGGCGGATTACTCCGTGTACCGCATCAACGGCGAAACCATCACCGAAGTGACCACTGAATATGTGGATGAAGTGGAAACAGATCTGCGGGCGTACTACGATTTCAATGACGCTGAAAACCTGGGCGCTGACGTGTCCGGCAACGGCAACGACCTGGTCAATTCCTACAATCCCGATGGCATCACCAGCGCTGAAAGCGTCAACGGCACCAATGCAGTTCATTTCGGCGGCGATTCCGTGCTGTATATCGGCGGCAATGCCTGGGAAGACTTTGCCGATGAGATCGAAGGCGCCATGACTATCAGCTTCCATGTGAAGGCCGACGCTCCTGTCTACAACACTGACGACGTGACCAACGGCCGCGTGGTTGACAACGGCATCAACGGCAGCAACAATGGTTTCACCACCATCGTGTGGGCCCAGCAGGCCGATAACTATATCGCTTTCAAGACCCTTGGTGTTTCCGGCACCGATTTCTGGGCTGGCTACGGCGATGCGCCCGGCCTTGAAGCCATGGGTGACTGGCATCACTATGTGATGGTGTATGATCCCGATCAGGGCACCATGAAGACCTTCATCGACGGCAACCTGAAGGCCAATGTGGCCCTCACCGGTAATGAAGTTCTGTCCAGCGATTTCGCCTTCTCCGTTGGCGGCAACTATGCCCCCTATGATTGGTTCAACGGCAACGTGCAGGGCTTCCAGGGCGCTGTGGAAGACGTGAAGGTCTTCGCCGAAGCCATCTATGATATGGATGTTATCGATCAGGCCGGCATGGGCGGCAAGGAAATCACCCATGAAAAGGAAATCTTCATCCAGTATGACAACATCGGCTACATCAACAACACCGTTTGCGTGCTGGGCCCCGCCTTCCGCGATTTCAAGGATCCCATCACCGATAAATGGTATACCTTCATGCCCATCGATCTGACCGAAAGCGGCGCTGTCACCTATGCCTTGGTCGGCGGCAATGCCTACATCATCGGCGACGTGACCGTGGTGGTGGATGGTGATCAGCTGACTGCCAACTATCGCTACTACAACACGGCTATCTATCACTACCCCACCGAGGATCTGGGCCAGTATCTGAACTTCTTCGGCAGCTACGACGAAGTGACCGCCGATATGCTGGATCCCAACGGGGAATCCGCCTTCGAATTTGGCAAGACCTACTCCATTGCCAATGATCTGGGCGGTGCCGAAACTGCCCTGCTGTACGTTTGCAACCGTGCCAGCTTCTGGACCGAAAATACCACCATCAGCCGCTACATCGCCTGGAACCATCAGGCAGCTGTTGATGCCATGGTGGATGCACTGGGCTTGACCGAACAATATACCAAATAAATATCTGCTGCATTGACGAAAGGGAGGGAATGGACGCCGTTCCCTCCTTTCTTATGCAATAAAACTGGCCTCCGGCATAAAGCTGGGGGCCAGTTTTTGCGGCTTAGTCCATATGATAGATGCGTTTTACCTCGTCGGTATCATTTCCTTGATCATCCTTTACGATCAAGGGAGATTCGATCATCAGGCCGGGATGCACATCCAGCATGGCCTCAATGAGGGCGAGCCTGGCAGGGCGCTTCAAAGTGGCATGAACCAGGCGCAGTCGTTTGGGCTCCAGACGGGAGTGGCGCAGAGTATCAAAAGCTTCGGTCAGCCGGGTGGCAGGCAGCATCAACACAAAGCGGCTTCTGCTTTTCAGCAGCCAGGAGGCGGCAGAAGCTATATCCTGCAGGGTGCAGTTTGTTTCCTGACGGGCGGTACTCAGGGCAGGATTGGGGCTGAGAAGCGCTGCATTTTCCGGAGTATAGGGGGGATTACAGATGACCAGATCATACCTGGCGTGGGGGAGAAAGGAACGGACGGAACGCAGATCCTGGCAATGTACACGGATCTTGTGATCCAGGCCATTGAGAATCATGGTGCGTTTGGCCCGATCGGCTGCATCATGTTGAATCTCAACCGCATCGCACTGGATGGATTGTTCACGGCCGTACAGGAGTAATGGCAAAATCCCGGTGCCCGTGCCCAGATCGCATACCGTGCTGCCCGGGCGAATATGAGCAAAATCCGAGAGGAGCACCGAATCCATGCTGAAGCGGAATGAAGAGGGCGATTGGATCACCCGAAGATTACAAAGCTGCAGATCATCAATTCTCTCACCTGGGAGCAGCAATCGATCCCAATCAATCATAGATTTCAAACTCCAGATCCTTGCGCTGGCAATAGCCGGTGGTGCTTTCATAGAGGACGATGCACCATTCGTCTCCCACCGCGCTGATGATAACGTAATCGGTCTTGGGAATGGTTTTGATAAGGGTGGCAAAGGTGGAACAACCCTTATACATATTGACTGCATTACCGCTGGCAGGCTTTGCCTGGCCAAGGACGGCGGTATCCAGAACACGCAGGGTGCTATCCACCATGGCGTTGTAATCTGTGGGCGTGGCAGATGTGCCCTGGTTGGATGTGGTTCCGCCGGAAGATCCGTTGGCGGACGAACCGCCGGAGGGAGCGCCGGATGCACCGAAGGACAGGAACTTGGTCATTACATAGCCGGTCGTGCCATTGTATGTGATCTGGGTCCATTCGGTTCCCTTGCTGAGGACGGACACGTAGGCATACTGAGGGATGGAACCGATGATGTTATTGCCGCCGCGGGGGTATTTGCGCAGGTTAAGGGAGCCCTCTTCAGTGACCACCTGGGCGGTGGCGCCGTTACCCCCGATTGAAGGGGCAGCGGTAGGGGCGGGCGTTCTGGTGGGCGTAGCGGCAGGAGAGGAGGAAAGGGGCGTAAGGAAGGCGGTCTTTACATAGCCGGTACTGCCGCTGTAGGTAACATGGCACCAGGCGGCGCCCCACTGTCGGACGATGACGATTTCATTTTGCGGAATGGTACGCATGACATATGCGCTGTCACTGGCCTGATAACGCATATTCAAGCTGCCCTCAACGGTGGTAACCCTGGCATACGCCGCCTGAGGAAGGGACGCACCAGGGGCATGGGTGGGCGTGGGAGCCTGGGTAGGCGCCTGGGTGGGTGTCAATGTAGGCACAGGCGTGGCGGAGGATGTAAGGAAGGTGAGGAAGCTGGTCATCACATAGCCGGTGTAGCCGCCATAGGTTACCAGTGTCCAGGTGCCTTCCCGCCGCAGAACTTCCACCGTGGCATACTGGGGAATGGTACGAAGGATCGTAGCGCCGCTCTTGGCCTGCTGGCGAAGATTAAGGGAGCCGGAAACGGTGGTAACCCGGGCGTAAGAGGGCGCCGAATGATCAGGGAGCGGCGTTGGGGAAGGAATGGGGGTGGCCGTGGCCGCCGGAGCGGGCGTTGCCTGCTGCTGATAGAAGAAGGAAAGGAAGCTGGTCATCACATAGCCGGTCTGGCCGCCGTAAGTGGTTTTGCACCATACGGCGCCCTGTTCCAGAATGGGAATGACCGCGTACTGGGGAATGGTGCGCAGTACGGTGGCGCCGCTTTCGGCCCTGGCGCGCATGTTTAAGGATCCCTGCACTGTCATGACCCGTGCGGACAGCGTTCCAGCCGGCGTCTGAGTGGGGATGATGATGGGCGCTTGGGTGGGTGCATAGGTGGGGGCCAGGGTGGGGGCGGCAGAAAGGAAAGTGAGGAACTTGGTCATCACAAAGCCGGTGTAGCCGCCGTAAGTGGTTTTGCACCATACGGCGCCCTGTTCCAGAATGGGAATGATTTCGTTCCGGGGAATAGTGCGCAACACCATGCTGTTGGAAACGGAGGTGGCCCGCAGGTTGAGGGAGCCTTCATCGGTAGTCACCCGGGCGTAAATGGAATCCTGGATGGCGGGAGCCTGGGTGGGGGCGGGGGTAATCTGGGGGATGGGAGTGGCGGTGGCGGTTGTGATGAAGGTGAGGAACTTGGTCATCACAAAGCCGGTATGACCATTATAGGATGTCATGCACCAGGTACTATTATAGGGCGTGACAGAAATCACCGCATACTGCGGCACGGTGGTAAGCACTTTGCTGGTGGAAGAGGCGGATGCACGGAGATTGAGGGAACCTTGTTCCGTGGTGACCCGTGCCTGCTGGCCACCGGTGGGGGAAGCCGTGGGGGAAACGGGGGAGGATTGGAGGGTGATGTATTTGGTCATCACATAGCCCCGGATGCCCCGGAAGCGGACGGTGCACCATTCCTTGCCGTAACTTTCCACAATCAATCGGGTGCCGGTGGGCATTTCATCCATCAGTACGCCTTCAGTACTGGCGATAGAGCGGAGATTCAGGGTGGAAGAGGTAGAAACGATGGCATAGGTTTCCCCGGCGGCCAATTGATCATCAGCCATTTGCGCCGTATCGCCGCCCACGTGATTGACAGCGGAAGAAAGCACATAGCCGGTTTGGCGATTGTAGCGGATCATGGCCCATGTGCCATCGGTGGATAGCAGCGCCACTTCTGTATTGGCGGGCAGAGAAGCCACCACATAGCCGTTGGTGCTGGCGGTAACGCGCAGCCAGGTTTGGCTGGTAATGTAGGCTTTATTACCTGCAGGAGTGTCGGAGGGATTATTTCCGGTAATGGAAAGATAATCGGTGGACACATAGCCGGAACGCAGACCGTATTGGGTATGGGCCCAGGATCCCTGGATGGACAGGATGGGCAACAAGGCATTCCGGGGCACGGTGGTGAGCACCGTACCGTTGGAGGCGGCAGTGGCCCGCAGATTCAGGGAATTGGTGTTGATAACGGTGCCGTAGGATTGGGGAATGGTGGGGGATTTGGACGTGGAGGCGGGGATGGCGCCGGTGATGGTCAGGCTGCTCATGGGAACATAGCCGCAGAGCACGCCGTACCCGATCAGGCAGTAATCCCCGGACTGGCCGTAGACCTGCACAGTGGCGCCGTAGGGCAGTTCGGTGATGACGGGAGCGGTGCTATGAGCAGCGGTGCGCAGGGCCAGGGTATCATTGACGCTGGGAAGGCGCACCAGGGCGGTGCCATCCTTTGCCTGTTCGATATCGGCCGGATTTTCCGGGGTGATCTGCTCCTGGCTTTCCTGGCCCTCCACCACAGGGCTGAGGATGGAACGGGTAAAGGTATACTGTACCCGGCTGCAGCCCTCAAAATAGAAAGCCAGAATCTGATCGTAGGTATAACCCAGCTGGGCCATGTACATGGCGCCCCGCTGGCTCATGCCGATGCCGTGGCCGTAACGACGGGCATAGACATAGAAACCATCGCTGACCTGGGATACGGACCAAAGCTCATTCTTGCCGCTGTTGATGCTCATGGCCATGGTGTATTCCAGTTCGCCAAAGATATCAAAGGTCAGTGTGCCGGTGGAGGCCTGGCCGTTCAGGGTATAAGTCACATGAAAATCCATTTTGGTGTATAGGCGGCTGGGGGAGGCATATTTGGGAGTATGGGGGGTGATGCCGGTGACGCCAATTACCTGGGCGCCGGCGCCGAAGGCGGACGCAGCTTTATTATCCAGCAGATTCTGAAGTACGGTATCGCTTTGTTTACCGCTGGATTTTACAAAGAATGAATTCTTACGGGAGGCGGGGTTAGCCAAATCGTAGGGGTCATCCTTTACTTTCAGATAGGAATAAGTGTTGGATCCCCAGGCGTTTTTGACGGATTCCGTCTGGCCGCCGTTGGAGGCGGTATAATAAGTGGCAGTGAATGCGCCATTATTCATGGCCACGATGCCTTTTGTGGCGTCTACGGCGGCAACGCAGTTGGCGTTTCCGGAGGGGGTGCCGGAATAAACCTGATCGGAGGTGGTATCCACCACGTCGTACAGGCTGGAAGAAGCGGCACTCATGGCCCGGACGGTATAGGTGCGGGCGGAGACGGCCTGTGCCTTCAATGCCTCCAGACCGGAGGAATTGCCCATTTCATAGGGCAAAACGCCGTAGAGATAATCCTCGATGTAGATATAGGCGATGGTATACAGCTTATAGGAATTGCCGGAGGAGCGCACAACAAAATAGAAATCACCGGGGTAAAGATTATTGGGCACCCGGCCCTGGGCGATCTTGATGCCGTTTTGGCCGCTGGTGGCATGGCGGCGCAGCTTAAAGGCGCTGCCCATATCGGTGGTTTGTCCGTTCATGGTGAGGGACAAGGCGCCGGTGGAACTGTTGAAATTCACCTGAAGGGCGGTGCCGCTGGCAATGCTGCTGGAGGATTTGCCGTTCACGGTATAGCTGCCGTACACGGTCAGATTCAGCCTGGAGGGATTGCCAAGGGATGACAAATTGACCCGCACCATGCCGTTTTGGGTATTGCCAGAGCGCATGGGCGCGGATTTGAGTACGGCGGCTGCCTGTCCCTGCGGCAGGATGGAAATAATCATGATCAAGCACAAAAAGAAGGAGATCAGCCTGCCTTTTGCGGTGGTGTTTCTGTGCATCATTAGCCTCCGAATAAGAAAAACTCAGAATCATTTTGAGAAGCAAATAACCACCATAATTCTATCATAGATATGCCCTTTTGTCCATGGAAATATATAGCCGGGAGAGAAGATTTACATCCCTTTCATCGCTTTTCAATTTCAGCATTTTGTGGTATTATGGGATAGAAAGCGAGGATTTTGCCATGATCGTTGTGGTTGCGGAAAAGCCCAGTGTGGGACGGGATATTGCCCGGGTGCTCAAATGCACCCAGCGGGGAGAGGGATTCCTGAAAGGGGAAAAGTATACCGTTACCTGGGCCGTCGGGCATCTGGTTTCCTTGTGTGAACCGGATGAAGTGGATGAGAAGTATAAGCGCTGGCGGATGGAGGATTTGCCCATCCTTCCCGATCATATTCCAACAAAAGTACTGCCCAAAACCCGATCTCAGTTTTCCGTGGTGAAGAAGCTGATCAACGATCCGGAAACAGAATACCTCATTTGCGCCACTGATGCCGGGCGGGAGGGGGAATTGATCTTCCGGCTGATCTATCATCAGGCCAAATGCAAAAAGCCCGTGCAGCGGCTGTGGATATCATCTATGACGGATGAGGCCATCAGGGAGGGATTTTCCCAGCTGAAGCCGGGAGAGGAATATGACGGGCTGTACTGCAGCGCCCAGTGTCGCTCCCAGGCGGACTGGCTGGTGGGCATGAATGCCAGCCGCGCGTTCACCCTTAGGTTCGATGCCCTTTTGTCCATTGGCCGGGTGCAGACGCCAACCTTGGCGATCCTGGTGAAGCGACATCACGAAATTGCCAATTTCAAGCCGGAAGAGTATTATACCGTTACTGCCGATTTTGGGGATTATTCCGGCCAATGGTTTGATGAAAAGGCCGAGGACGAGAAAAAAGCCCATCGGATCGCTGCCAAAGAAAAGGCTGATCTGATCGCCAAGGCCATTCGGGGGAAGGCTGCGCGAGTAAAGGATGTGCAGGCGGAGGCCAAAAAGGATCTGCCGCCTCAGTTATACGATCTTACCTCCCTGCAGCGGGAAGCCAACAAAAAACTGGGCTTTACGGCTGATAAAACCCTCAAAACGGCCCAGGAACTCTACGAAAAATGGAAGGCCATTACCTATCCCAGAACGGACAGCCGGTATCTGCCCATGGATATGCTGGGCAGGGCAAAGCTGACGCTGCAGAAGCTGCCCGGGGATTACCAGTCTTTTGTAGGGAATATTCCCTGGAAAGAAGAGGGTAAGCTGCCCATTTCCAAGCGGATATTTGATAATGCCAAGGTGACTGATCACCATGCCATCATTCCCACCCCCCAGACAGCGCCTATGGATAAACTGCCCCCCGATGCAGCGAAGCTGTTTGATATGATCGCCCGGCGGACTATTGCTGTTTTCTATCCCGCTCATGAATATGACGCCATCCGGGTGGTAACGGCCTGCGAAGGGCATGCTTTCAAATCCAATGGACGGGTGATTCGAATCAACGGCTGGAAGGACGTCTATCCCCAGGAGGATAAGGAAAGCGATGCGCTGCCCGCCCTCGCCCCGGGGGATGGCCGAACCGTTTCTAAAGCATCTGTGAAAAAAGAATCCACCAAGCCGCCGGCCCCCCATACGGATGCTTCGCTGCTTTCCGCCATGGAAAATGCGGG
Source organism: Clostridiales bacterium (assembly GCA_015056265.1). Taxonomy (GTDB): domain Bacteria; phylum Bacillota; class Clostridia; order Christensenellales; family Aristaeellaceae; genus RUG563. The sequence continues at coordinate 12,533 of SVGR01000003.1, read as the reverse complement.
GCGCGAACTGGAGGATGAAGCGCTTCGGGAACAGATGAAGGGGTCGGGCCTGGGCACTCCAGCCACCCGGGCAGCCATCATTGAACGGCTGATTCAGGTGGGGTATGCCGCCCGGAAAGGCAGAGCGCTGCAGGCAACGGAAAAGGGCGTGTCGCTCATTGCCATCGCACCGGAGGAAATTGCATCCCCGGAAACCACCGGCCGATGGGAGCTTGCCCTGGATAAAATCGCCCGATCCCAAGGGGATGCGGAACGGTTTATGCAGGGAATTCGCAAACTGACTGGCTTTCTGATCGAGTATGCCCGGGATACCAAGGCGGAAGCCACATTTCCTGAGGAAATGCGCAGGAAAGCCAAGGGAGGAAAGGGCAAAGCGGCGGCCAAAACGGTGCCTGGCGCTGCATGCCCCCTGTGCGGAAAGCCGCTCCAGGAAAACGCCAAGGCATTTGGCTGCAGCGCTTGGCGGGAGGGATGCCGCTTCACGCTGTGGAAGGATTGCCTCACCCGGGGAGGCGGCCCAGCGCTGACGGAAAAACTGGTTTCCATGCTGCTGGAAAAGAAAAATTTGCGGGGATCCACCGGCATAATCGCCCTGGAAGATCAGCATATTTCCTTTATCCCAGCGGATGGGCAGGCGCCTTCCGTTTCTGTTCCAACCATCTATCAGAAAAAATAAAGAAGATCCCTTGCCGGTCGTCGATTTCGGCAAGGGATTATTCTGTCAGGGTAGTTGGATTTCTGCGCCGGGATCCACGGCGTAGATGCTGGACTTATGATGCAGCCAGATTTTGTGGCAGGTGGGATTGTAGATGCGCTTTCCGTCGGCGCTGCAGTGCAGGCTGCGGTATGCCTCCACATAATCGTGAATTTCGATGTTGGTGGCGTACCAGATATCATCGCGCTTGCCGATATAGGCGGCAAATTCTTCGATGACATGCCAGTTTTGATCCATATCAAATTCATAGCTGTGGCCCCAGAGATAGAAAAGCCAGGGACGCATCCGAGGCGTGCCTTCTGCAAACTGGCGGGCCAGATCCATCAGTTTTTCATCCTTATGGTGACATGTGGCGGGCAGACGTAGCCAATCCTGAGGAATTTCAAAATTATGAGAGGCATGGGTTGTACGGGCGTAGGCCACGCCGCAGCTTTTGAGCAGATCCACCACCTGATCGTTATAGCGGCCGTAGGCATAGGCCATTCCACGTACCATACGGTCATAATCCCTTTCCAGGGCTTCTTTATCCTTCATTACATCGCCTGCAGCGGCAGCGGAGGGCAGCATGGCCAGATCGGCGTGGCTATAGCCATGGATGGCAATTTCGTGGCCGGAATGGGTGTAGACAGCTTTGGCTTGGGAAAAAGGCATACGGCGGTGAATCTGCCCCTCGGGCCAGCGGAAATCCTCCGGGGGATAGAGGCCGCTGCTGAGATTGAACGTGCCTTTCAGACCATTTTGATCCATGATCTTCATCAGGAGGATATCCTGTTCCACCCCGTCGTCGTAGCTGAGGGTGAGGGCCTTGGCCTTTCCTTCCGGAAACAGCATATACAAATCAGGCATTGGATATATCTCCTTTCATTTGTAGGCTCATTTGTTTTTATTGTAATCCAGGGCGGATAATTTGTCAATTTGGTGATATAAAAAATCGCTTACCCGACGGAAGCGATTTTTTCATGGTGGGATTTAGTTTTTCCTTCCCTTGTTCAGCGCCCGGAGCATACCCCTGAATCCCCGGGGCGCCTTGATGCAGATTACCCGGATTGCCATAGAATCCCCTCCTTCAATGGCGAATGAGCAATAATCCCAACAGAATCAGCGCCGCCCCCAGCACAGCCAACCAGGCCCAGAAGGGCACGCACAGCAATATCAGCACAATCCCCAGGCCGATCAGGATATAACCGCCAATCCGGAGAAGAGCACTCTTGCTGCTGGGGTAATTTTGGGTGCGTATCGCGCATTCCCGACGCCACGGCATCAAAAAAATCACCTCCCGCATCATGCTATGCATGGCGGCGGGAGGATATGAAGAGCAAAATATCAGCCTTTGGCGTTTCGTTCAATGGCTTCCCACAGGCCGGAAAGATAAGTGGCCCCAAGGGCACGATCATACAGACCATAGCCGGGCATAGCCACTTCATCCCAGATCATGCGACCGTGATCAGGACGGATGGGACCATCAAAACCGGTATCGAAGAGTGCCTTCATGATAGCGTATATATCCAGGGAACCCAGGGAAGTGGGGTGGGGCGCTTCGTCAAATTTTCCGGGGGCCAGATGATGAATATTACGCACATGGGCGAAATGAATGCGGTCTTTGAAGGCGTGAATCATATCCGGGATATCGTTTAGGGGATTGGAGCCCAGGGAACCGGTGCACAGGGTCAACCCATTTTCGGCATCAGGCACCGCACTGAGCAGCCGCAAGATTTTTTCCTTTCCGGTGATGATCCGAGGCAGATTGAATACCGGCCAGGCGGGATCGTCTGGATGAATGGCCATATTGATGCCGTATTTTTTGCAGGTAGGCATGATGGCACGCAGGAAATAGCAAAGATTCTGGAAAAGCTTTTCCTCATCCACGTCCTTGTACATTTCAAATAATTCCTTGACCCGGGCCATCCTTTCCGGTTCCCAGCCGGGCAAGGTGAAACCGTTGGCGTTGGCCTCCATACTGGAGAGCATTTTATCCACGTCGATCTGATCTACCAGCTCCTGGTCGTAGGAAAGAACGGTGGAGCCGTCGGGCAGGGATTTTTTCAAATCGCTGCGGGTCCAATCAAAGACGGGCATGAAATTATAGCAGACCATGTGGATATCCGCTTCTCCCAATCCCTCCAGCGTTTTGATATAGTTTTCAATATACTGGTCGCGAGAGGGGAGGCCTACCTTGATATCGTCATGAATATTTACGCTTTCGATACCGGCAAGGTGCAGGCCGGATCTTTCCACTTCATTTTTCATTGCCTGGATTCGTTCTTTGGGCCAGGCTTGGCCGGGGACGGTATCATAAAGCGTGGTGATCACGCCTTTAACCATAGGAACCTGGCGGATTTGTTTAAGGGTTACGCTGTCAAAGCCGGTGCCGTACCAGCGGAGCGTCATTTCCATAGAAAACGCACCTCGTCTTTCCGAATCAAATCTTTTGCTGACTATTCAGCCAGTGCAGGAATGCCGCCACCGATTTTTCCGGCAGCTTCAGCATGGATTCTCTCTCCAGAATATCGCCAAGATAATGAGCGTCGGAGGAATGAAGGGTATGGCGGCCCTCCAGGGCATCCATCGGGCAGGGAAGAGGACGCCATACCTCCACCGTGGGAAATGCGGGATCATCCGGCATCATCCCCAGATTGACCAGCAGCCCGTTGGAACCACGGTTGATATGGGCGGGCACGGGAACGCCGCTGTATTCCCGTACCAGACGGGCGCATTCAGAAAGGGGCAGATCGGTAGCGCCGATGAGCAGCGCATCCTCATAGCCGATGATTTCGTCATCATCATTCATGATGCGCTGTTCGCCAAAGAGAGAGGGTTTATTTTTCCGTTTGGGCAGATGGCCCTTCAGCATTTCGCCGAATGCAACCGCCGTATCCACATCCGGGAAATATCCCAGCATGTGCACCTCTTCCCGGGTGGTGATTTCGATGGCGGGAATCAGCAGAATGCCGTAGGCATCGGCAATGGTTTTTGCAGCGGGCAGATTGAGGGCGGTGTTGTGATCGGCAATAGCTGCCATATCCAATCCCTTCACCACCGCCATCCCCAGGATATTTCCGGGTGTCATTTCATCATCGCCGCAGGGGGAAAGGCAGGAATGGATATGCAGATCGGCAAACAGATCCATGATTACAGCGCTGTAGGCGGGATACCAGCGGCAGCCATACGCCCACAGATGGCGTAGGCGGTGAGGGGGCTTTTCAGGACACACAGGCCTTCTTCTACGGCCTTTTTCAGGCTGGAGGCTTCCATATCAATATTTTCAGGCAGAATGACACAGGCCATTTCTGCCAGCATGGCCACGGCGATCACGTTCATATGGGTTTGCACGGTGACCCAGGCCATGCCTTCTTCACCGTGGCTCATAACCCAGGATAAAAGATCGCAGCTATAGCCGCAGGTAATTTCCTTATCCATGGGCAGGGTGGGGGTAATATTGTCTGCATCGATCAGTTGGGCAAGTTCAGAAACAATCATGAGCATCCTCCGTTATTCTCGTTTGGTTTGGGCAAGCTCTACCATTTGCTGAGCCATGACTTTCAATTGGTCACGAAGCTTATGGATGCAATCCATTTCGCCAAAGTAGCCGCGCACGATGTCTTCCGCAAAGGTGCGGCAGGTGGGGGAACCGCAGGAGCCGCAATCATAGCCGGGCAGTTCTTCCAGAATGGCGTTCATCCGTTCCATCTTCTGCATGGCCACCATCAGGTTTTCATCCAATTGCATGGCGCTATTGGCTTCGATGGGCTGATCAAAATAAAGGGGATATTTGGCCATGATGGATACCGGAACTTCTTCAGAGGGATGGGCCTTGGATAGCGTATTGGATAGCTTGCGGATGGCGCGCTTGCCTACATAATTGTTTTCAAAGGCCAGAGGGCCGCCAACGCAACCGCACAGGCAGGCAGAACCTTCAAAGAAGGTGAGATCGTTGAGACGGTTATTTTCAATCTCTTCCAGCACACGGATCACATTCTGGATACCGTCCACCGCCAGGGAGTTTTCCGGACAGACAGCATTGGCTTCCCCGCTGCCGGCGGCCCAGCGGATGCCGTAGTAGGTGGAGGAGGAATCAGTGGTCTGATTCTTGGCTGCAGTGATATGGGGCAAAAGCAGCCCGTAAATTTCCATCATGGAAATGGCGCCGTCCACGGCGGATTTTTCCTGTCCGATGGGATTGCGAATGGCGGTCATCTTGGCGGGACAGGGGGTGATAAAGAATACGCCCACGTCCTCCGGCGGCACATCATGCTTTTTGCAGTATTCCTGCCGGGCAATCATGGCGGCAACTTCCATGGGTTGGCGCACGTCCACAATGTGCGGGATCAGATCGGGGAACCGGACCTGAATCAAGCGGACCACTGCAGGGCAGGCGGAAGAAATGAGGGGGCGAGGGAGGCCAGGGGTACGCAATTTTTCATGGATAGCCCGGCTGACGATATCGGCGCCTCGGGAAACTTCAAATACATCGTCAAATCCGATCTTTTTTAATGCGTCAAGCACCGGTCCGATGGCCTTCAGATTTTTGAACTGGCCGTACAGGGAAGGGGCCGGCAGGGCGATTCGATGGGGATAGCCGTAGATGACGCTGATATCGTCAGTCACGGCTACCTTGGCATGGTAATCGCAGATGCGGATGCATTCACCGCAGTCGATACATCGTTCGTCAATAATATGGGCACGGCCGTTGCGTACACGGATGGCTTCGGTGGGACAATGCTTCAGGCAGTTGGTACAGCCTTTACAGCGGGTTTTATCCAGACGAACGGAATGATAACGTTTCACTTGCTCCATGGAAACACCTGCTTTCTCAGCCGTTCAGGGAAAAGCCCATGCTGATGCGGGTACCCTTTCCGGGCTGACTGTCAATTTCAAAGGAATCGGCGTTCCGTTTCATATTGGGCAGACCCATGCCGGCGCCAAAGCCCATGGCCCGCGCTTCTTCGCTGGCGGTGGAATAGCCTTCCTGCATGGCCATTTCAATATTGGGGATGCCGGGGCCCACGTCCTGGGAGGTGAGGCGAATGCCGCTCATATCTACTTCCAGGATCAATTCACCGCCCAGGGAATGGATCACCAAATTCAACTCCACTTCATAGGAGGCAACGGCCACGCGGCGCATCACCAGGCTGGATACGCCCAACTGCTTTAATCTGCGCTTGATATCGGCGGATGCTTCGCCGGCCCGGGTATAATCCCCGGCCTGAACGGGATAAACGGCATGAATCAGCGCGCTCATTGATCATCCTCCTTATTGGACCAGATGGGCACGCCCCTTAACCCCGCTTCATACAATAAACCGCAAGTGGTAAAGGCGGTGTTCCGTGTGGTCATAACGGTCATCCCCAAATCCTCTGCATCGGAAAGGATGGCCTCGGAGGGCATTTTTCCCCGGCAGAAAATGATGCATTTCAAATCCAGCATATCGGCAGTGCGTACCACATGAGGATTTACCAATCCGGTGATCAGCACTGTTTTTTCATTCACAAATGCCAGTACATCGCTCATCAAATCCGAACAGAAAGCGGTATACACCGGCTTATCCAAATGTTCAGCGCCGCAGAGAACCTTGGCCTCAAGAATATTTACCATATCGCCTTGTGTCATATGCATCCCCCACTTATTTTCCCAATGATTCTACAGAATAATATACCCTTTTTGATGGATTATGTCAACCGATTCCGGCAATGAAAAAAGGCCCCCGAAGCGGGAGCCTTTAAAGATTAGAGGATTATTCGGCCGCTTCTTCAGCAGCGGGAACGGTGAAGGTGGGCACGAAGCCGCGTTCCACGATCAGATCATACACCTTCTGGGTGTAGACACACTGCTGCAGAGCCTTGACAAAATCGGCATCGGCATTTTCGGTGCGGACGGCGAACAGGTTCACATAGGACTGGCCGGCCAGGCTGTCGGGCTTTTCAGCATAAACGGCGTCAGTGTTGGGGTTCAGGTTATTCAGGGCCGCATTGTTACCGTTGATGACGGCGAAAGCGGCGTCTTCACGCATGGTGGGGGCCAGTTCGGCATTCACATCCAGGAATTCCAAATTCAGGGGATTTTCTACATCGTACTTGGTGACGATGCTTTCCAGCGTGGTGCCTTCGGGCAGCTTGATCAGGCCAGCGTCAGCCAGCAGCAGGAAAGCGCGGGTCATATTGGTGGGATCGTTAGGCACAACGATGGTATCGCCTTCAGCGATTTCTTCCAAGGAAGTCTTGGTGCCGGGATAGATGCCCAGGGGTTCAAAGTGGGTGGGGATTACGCCAGCCAACTGATCTTCTTCGCCCACACCGGCGTTATAACCGGCCAGGTAGGGGATGTGCTGGAAGAAGTTGGCCATCACGTCGCCGGCAGAGGTGGCGGGATTTTCAATGACGTAGTCGGTGACGATTTCCAGTTCCAGTTCATAGCCCAGAGCGGCCAGATCGTCTTCGATCAGTTCAAGGATTTCGCCGTGAGGGCTGGGAGTGGCGATGACGGAGAGAGGAGCGGCCAGGGCGGACAGGGAAGTCAGGGCGAGAACCAGGGCCAGCAGGATAGCAGTGATCTTCTTCATGGGGAACCTCCTAAAATTATTTTTTTGATTTATACATCATAGCCGATGCTTTGATGACAGACATGGGATCAGCGAAGCCGATGATCTTTTTTCCGGGTAAGAACGGTACCGGTCACGGTGATGATCTGTACCAGCACCACCAGCATGATGCTGGCGGCATACATGATGTCATAGCGCTGCTGATTGAGGCCGTAGGTGATGGCTACGGAACCCAGGCCGCCGCCGGCAGCCGCGCTGGCCATAGCGGTGTAGGCGAGGATGGTGGTCATGCAGATGGAAAAGCCGTTGATCAGGGAGGGCAATGCTTCGGGAAGCAGCACTTTCCGGATGATCTGCATCGTGGTGGAGCCCATGGCCTTGGAGGCCTCGATGATGCCGGGGTCCACTTCGTTGAAACTGCCCTCCACCATCCGGGCCACATAGGGGAAGGCGCTAATGATCAGGGGGAAGACGATGGCTACTGTGCCCATCATCTTTCCAACCACACCCTTGGTTACCGGCAGCAGCATGGCCAGCAGGATCAGGAAGGGGATGGAGCGCAGGAAATTGACGATAGCGCCCAGGATGGCATTGAATGTGGGCATGGGCTTGACGCCGTTTTTCCGGGTTGTGACCAGCACGATGCCAAGGGCCAGGCCAAGAATATAGGCGATCAGCGTGGATACTACGGTCATGTACAGCGTTTCGCCGAAAGCGGGCCAGAGAATTTTCCAGGAACGGTTGTTGATGAAACTGAAAACGTTGTTGTAGAGGAAATCTCCGATGGACTTCCATACCGATTCAAAGCCTTTGAAGGGGGCCTGCCACATCTGGTGCAGAAAACTCACTGGGGATACACCTCCTTGACAGTCAATCCTTCCTTCGCCAGGAACGCCTTGATTTTGGTGCGGCTTTCCTCATCCGGCGGCATTTCGATGAGCATCTGGCCGTAGGGCTTGCCGTTGATGCGCTTGATATCGGCGGAGATGATATTCACATCCACCCCGGAGGATTTGATCAGACCGGAAATGATGGGCTGATTTTCCTTGCCGCCGTCAAAAACGATGCGCAAAGCCGCCACTTCGGCAGGGGGCTGATCCTCTTCCTGCTTGGTTGCCACGATGCCGAAAAGGCGTTTGCCGGCAGCGGAGCGGGTGTGGACGAATACGTCGTCCACCGTTCCTTCCTCGGCAATATGGCCGCCGTCCAGAATGGCCACCCGGGTGCAGATCTGGCGGATAACCGCCATTTCATGGGTGATGAGTACCACGGTGATCCCCAGGCGCTTGTTGATATCCTGAAGCAGGGATAGGATGGACTGGGTCGTCATGGGATCCAGGGCGGAGGTGGCTTCATCGCACAGCAGAACTTCCGGATCGCTGGCCAGGGCACGGGCGATGGCCACACGCTGCTTCTGGCCGCCGGAGAGCTGGGCGGGATAGGCGTCCGCTTTGCTTTCCAGACCGACAATCTCCAGCAACTCCTTCACACGGGCATTGGCCTGGGCCTTGGGAACGCCTGCAATCTCCAGGGGATAGCGCACGTTGCGGGCCACGGTCTTTTGCATCAGCAGGTTGAACTGCTGGAAGATCATGCTCACTTTCCGGCGCATCTGGATCAGCTGCTTGCCGTTCATGGTGAGCACGTTTTGTCCGTTGATGAGGATTTCGCCGTCGGTGGGGGTATCCAGCTTATTCATGCAGCGGATCAGGGTGGATTTGCCGGCGCCGGACATGCCGATGATGCCATAAATCTGGCCCTTATCGATGGAAAGATTGATGCCGTCCAGGGCAACCACCTCACCGCCGGGCACCTGATATACCTTGCGAAGGTTGCGGATCTCAATGAGAGGAGCGTTTTCGGGACGATTGGCCGTCTCCTCAGCCGGGGCCGTTTCCATTTTCTTTAATATTGCCAAGTGAATGCATTCCTTTCCGGGTACATCGCTTTCGTTCCGGCACGTCTGCCGATGGAAATTTCCAAGAAAAAAACCCGTCTCGCGCAGTTGCGAGCGGGCTTAACGAACATAAGCGAATGTCAAGCGGCGCAGCACAAACAGCACGAGTTGAAGCTCGCGCACATGGACATTCGCATGGTGAACTGGGACATGCGGGAGCCTCCTTTCGTGGCGCCTTGCGCTTGATTGTGGTTATTATATCTGATTATGTCCGGTCTGTCAACCCATAATGTGTTGTTTTTCTATTGTATTCCTGTAAAATTTGTGAATAATTCAGTCGTGTACCCCATGATATGGCCAAAACACTTGACCGGTAGAACTTGCAGGACGGGCAGAGGCGTGCTATAATATACGGGAAATCACCGAGGGAGGGAAATGAACGTGCGGGAAAGCGGAATGCTGCTGCATATTACGTCGTTGCCTGAAAAGGGAGGAATTGGCACCCTGGGCCAGGCGGCGTATGATTTTGTAGATTTTCTGGCCGATGCCGGGATGAAAATCTGGCAGGTGCTGCCGGTTGGCCCCACCGGTTATGGCGATTCTCCTTATCAGAGTACATCTACCTATGCCGGCAACCCCATGCTGATTGATCTGAAAACTTTAGAAAATGAGGGGCTGCTGCCGGCTGGCGCATTCAATCCCCTGCCTGATTCCAACAGGGTGGATTATGAAGCGGTGCGCGCCCAGAAGGAAGCGCTCCTGCATCAGGCATATGGAATGAATGATTTTTCTTTGGAAATGCAAACGTTTGCAAAGAGAGAACCCTGGGTGGAAACCTATGCCCTGTTTATGGCCCTGAAGATGCATTTCGGCGGAGGATCCTGGATGGAATGGCCCCAGGAGCTGCGCATGAAAGAAGAGAAGGAAATTGCGCATTATCAGGAAATGCTGAAGAGTGAAATCGGCTATCATATTTTTGTGCAGTGGATTTTTCGGCGGCAGTGGAATAAGCTGCGCAGCTATGCCAATAAAAAGGGTGTAAAGCTATTTGGTGATATGCCCATCTATGTGGCGGAGGATTCCGCCGATGCCTGGGGGAACCCGGAAATTTTCCAGTTTGACGCCAGTCGCAGGCCGGTAAAGGTGGCCGGCGTGCCTCCGGATTATTTTTCCGAGGATGGGCAGCTGTGGGGCAATCCACTCTATGACTGGAAAAAGCTGAGCAAGCGTAAGTATGATTGGTGGATTGCCCGTCTGAAGGCCATGGGAAAACTGTATGATCTTCTGCGGGTGGATCATTTTATCGGATTTGCCAATTATTACGCCATTCCCTTTGGGGCTACCAATGCCCGTATCGGCAAATGGCACGACGCCCCCGGGCACGGCTTCTTCCGTCAGGTACGCAAGGACGCCCCGGAAGTGCACATCATTGCGGAGGATCTGGGCGAAGTGAATGATCGGGTGAAGCGGCTGCTGAAATTCTGCGGCTATCCTGGCATGAAGGTGCTTACCTTCGCTTTCGGCGGGGAAGATGCAAACCCCCATCTGCCCCAGAATCACACGGAAAACAGTATCGTCTATACCGGCACCCACGACAATAATACGGTGCTTGGCTGGTGGGCGGATGCGGACGAAAAAGTGCGCAATCATGTGCGCACCCTTCTGAATATGGATGAAGAGAGCGATGTGGCAGGCCGGATGATCGAAGCGGCCTTTGCCAGTGTCGCTGATACCGCCATCATCCCCATGCAGGATTTCCTTCGCCTTGGGGGGCTGGCACGGATGAATACCCCCGGTACGGTAGGGAATAATTGGTGGTGGCGGATGACTGCACCGGCGCCGGATACGGTGAAGCAGGAAATCCGGGCTCTGATTGAAAAATATAATCGCGGAGGGAAATAAACATATGGATACCCGGAAAGTAATCGAACGGGCAGAAGAAATCTCTCTTGCCCGGTATCTGACCGAACTGAAGGATTGCACCCCCTGGCAGCTGCACAGCGCCGTCGCCAGCTCCGTGATGATGGAGATCGGCGGCCGGTGGACCTATGATCAGAAGCAGCAGCGGCAGGGACGTTTTGCCTGCTATCTTTCCTGTGAATATCTGATTGGCCGGATGATCTATAACAATCTGTACGCCCTGGGCATCCTGGATGAAACCAGGGAGCTGCTGGCCCAGAAGGGCGTGGATATCGCCGTGATGGAAGACGTGGAGGACGCCGCCCTTGGCAACGGTGGTCTGGGCCGTCTGGCAGCCTGCTTCCTTGACAGCGCAGCCAGCCATGATGTGCCCCTGTTCGGCTATGGCCTCAGATATCGCTACGGCCTGTTCAAGCAGGAATTTGTCAATAACCGCCAGTATGAAATGCCCGATGATTGGACTCGCTTTGGCGATCCCTGGTCCATTCGCCGCAACGACCGGGCGGTCACTGTGGAAATGGAAGGGCTTACCGTCCGCGCCGTTCCCTATGATATGCCGGTGATCGGATATCAGATGAAGCGCATCGGTACCCTGCGCCTGTGGCAGTGCGAAAGCGTCAATCCCATTGATTTTGAATTGTTCAATCAACAGCATTATGCCCAGGCTGCCCAGGGAAAGAATGCGGCAGAGGACATTACCAAGCTGCTCTATCCCAACGATACCATGCCTGCGGGAAAGCAGCTGCGCGCCCGGCAGCAGTATGTGCTCTGCAGCGCCACGCTCCAGGATCTGATGAAGGATTTCAAGACTTATCACGGCAATGATTTTTATCAGTTCCCCGAATTCCATGCTCTGCAGCTCAACGATACCCATCCTACCATGGCCATTCCTGAATTGATGCGGCTGCTGATGGCGGAAGGCATTTCTTTTGACGACGCCCTGGAAATCGCCCGGAGGACCTTTGCCTACACCAACCACACCGTCATGCAGGAAGCGCTGGAAAAATGGGATATCGAGATGCTGGAAAGCGTATCGAAGGAAATTGCCGATATCATCCGCCGCCTTTCCCAGAAGCAAAACGAAGAATTGGACCGGATGGGCGTGTGGAACCGGGATGGCCTGTGCCTGATGCAGAATAACCGGGTGCATATGGCCTATCTTGCCATGTACGGCAGCTACGCCGTGAACGGCGTGGCCCGCATTCACAGCGAAATCCTGAAGAACGACGTGCTGAAGGATTGGTACGCCATCCGGCCGGCAATGTTCCAGAACAAGACCAACGGCATTACCCAGCGCCGCTGGCTGGGCCTGTGTAATCCGGAGCTTACCAAACTGATTGAAAGTAAAATCGGCAGTGGGTTCATGACCGATCTGTATCAGCTGGAGAATCTCAAGCCCATGATCGAAAGCGACGATCAGCTGGTGAAGGATTTCATCGCCATCAAGAAAGAAAAGAAGGCCCAGC
>SVGR01000113.1 GCA_015056265.1 Clostridiales bacterium | reverse complement strand
TGAAAGGAAAAGGAATGGCTTTCTTTGGGAGAGCGCGAGAGGGCCTTTCTTTCTCCTGAAAGAAAGGCCCTCTCGCATTAAGAAAGGGATATTCATGGCAAGTTTTCGTATTGACAGAATTTCCGAGGAAGTGCGCCACGCCATTGACGCCATCATCCGGGAAATGAACGATCCCCGCATCTGCGGCACCTATTGTGTCACCCATGCGGATGTGACCCGGGATCTGCGCTACGCCAAAGTATTCGTCAGCATTCTGGAAGATGACAAGGCCGACGATATGATCAAGGCCCTGAAGAAGGCTGCCGGCTTCATCCGCCGGGAACTGGGCTTCCGGGTGGATCTTCGCTATACCCCTGAGCTTTTGTTCGAACGGGACCGGAACATCGCTTACGGCGTGCATATTGCTCAGGTGCTGCGTGAAGTGGCGCCCAAGGAGGAAAATCAGGAAGATGCAGGCGAAGAATAATTCCCCCTGCAAAGAAATGCTGTCCGCATTGCAAAATGCGAACAGCATCTTACTTTGCACCCATATTTCCCCGGACGGGGACGCCATCGGCTCCACCCTGGCCATGGGCCTGGCGCTGGAGGCCATGGGTAAGCAGGTAACCCTGGCCTGCCATCATCCCGTGCCCGAATACCTGGATTTTTTGCCCGGCAAGCAGCTGTTTGTGCTGCCGGAAACGCTGGTAGGAAAATTTTTTGATGCTGCTCTGGCCATCGACTGCGCCGATCTGGGGCGGATGGGCGATTGCCGGGTATATTATCAAGGGACGGCTTTGCAGCTGCAAATTGATCACCATCCCACCAATCCCCTGTACGCCCATATGAATCTGGTGGATGGGGACGCCTCCGCTTCCGGCTGTATTGTGATGCGAGTGCTGAACGCCCTGAATATTCCCCTTACGGCAGAAATGGCGATGTGCCTCTACGCCGCTATCAGCACCGATACGGGCAATTTCTGCTTCAAAAATACCAATGCCGAGGCCTTCGCCTGCGCTGCTATGCTGATAGACGCAGGGCTGGATATCAATGATTGTGCCAGGCGGCTGCATCTTCTCCGTCAGCAGGCCCATGTGCGCCTCCTTGGCCGGGCGCTCTGCAGCCTGCATATCTTCGGCAACGGTAAATGCGCCGGCATGCGCCTGACGCATCAGGATTATCAGGCTGCCGGCGCCGGGCCGGAACATACGGATAAAATCGTCAATTACGCCCTGGATCTGCCGGGAGTGGAAATGGCCTATCTGGTGGATGAAAGGGATGTAGGCTTTGCAAAAGTAAGCCTACGCGCCCAGCCCCCCAGGAACGTGGCCGTCATCGCTCAGCAATTCGGCGGCGGCGGGCATATCCTGGCAGCAGGTTGCCGGGGGCAGATGCCCATTGATGAAATGGCTGCCCTGATAGAAAATGAAATGCTTGCACAAATCGAGGAAAAATCATGAACGGTTTTTTGAATCTGCTCAAGCCTCCGGGGATGTCCTCCGGAGCGGCGGTGGCCATTATCAAGCGCCTCACCGGGGAAAAGGTTGGCCATGCCGGCACCCTGGATCCAGAGGCCTCCGGCGTGCTGCCCATCATGGTGGGGCGCGCCACCCGGCTGCTTGATTACTTCACCGATAAGAGCAAATCCTATGTGGCGGAGATCGCCTTCACCGGCGCCACCGATACCCAGGACGCCCAAGGCACAGTGATTGAACCTTGCCACCGCATCCCGGAACGGGGCGAAATCGAAAGCATTCTAGATCGCTTCCGGGGAGAGATTCTCCAATGTCCCCCCGCCTATTCTGCCTTGAAAAAGGATGGCGTACCCCTCTATGCCCTGGCCCGGAAAGGCCAATTGGTGGAAACGAAAGGCCGCCCCACCCTGATCCGCAAACTGGAACTGGGCGAAAAAACGAATCAAAACGGTTATATGCTCTTTGTGGACTGCGGCAGCGGTACCTATATCCGCACCCTTTGCCACGATATCGGTCAGGCCCTTTCCTGCCCCGCCCATATGCGTTTTCTGCTGCGCATCCGGCACGGGGCTTTCAGGCTGGATCATGCCTGTACCATTGAAGAAATCCAGGCAGCTGCGGCGGAAAACCGCTTGGAAAATATGCTGCTGCCCCTTGATTATCCTCTGCAGGAAATGAAAAAAGTCCAGGTACCTGACCGCTTTGCCAAAATGGCCCGGAACGGATCCAAGCTGCCGGGCAAACTGTCCGAGGATATCCCGGAAGGAGAAAATTTCGCACTGTATCTGGCAGATCAGATCGCCGGTGTCGCCCATCGGTCTAGGGATGAAATCCGCTTCGATATGGGCCTGATGGGAGGAGAAGGATGAAAATCTTTGCCATTCGGCCCCTCAGGCATCTGATTGTGGCGCTGTTCTGGCTGGGGATCTGGTGCCTTTCGGCCCGCCTGGTCAATCTGCCCCTGCTACTGCCGGGGCCAAGGGATACCATTTCCGCCCTTATCCGTCTGGCTGGAACGGGGGATTTCTGGAAAAGCACGGGACATACCCTGCTGCGGGTAGTAACGGGCTTCGGGGCTGCTGTGGTCGCAGGCGCCGCCCTGGGGACGGTGTGCCACTTTTCCCAACTGGCAGAGATTCTTCTCTCTCCCCTTCGTTCCATTATCAAGGCCACGCCGGTAACATCCTTCATTATGCTGGTGCTGCTTTGGGTGGCCAAGGGGCAGGTACCGGCTTTCATCTCCTTTCTGATGGTGCTGCCCATCGTATGGACTGGGGTGCAGGGCGCTCTTGCCGCCACGGATAAAAACCTGCTGGAAATGGCCGCCGCCTATCGCTTTTCCCTGGGGAAAAAGCTGCGCTGGATCTATTGGCCCTCAGTGCGGCCCCACTTTCTGGCTTCGTCCATGACAGGGCTGGGCTTTGCCTGGAAATCGGGTATTGCGGCAGAAGTCATCGCCCTGCCCGCCTTCGCCATCGGCTCAAACCTGTATAACACCAAAATTTATCTGGAAAGAGCAGAGCTATTCGCCTGGACGTTCACCGTAATTTTACTTTCCATGGCCCTAGAAATGCTGCTGAAAAAGGCTGTAGGCCGCTTTCGGGGAGGTGAGGCCTGATGGAATTTCATCATGTAACGGCTGGATACCCCGGCAAAATCATCTTCCAGGATGTATCCTTCACCCTGCCCGATTCCGGGGCAATTGCCCTGATGGGTGCCTCCGGCCTGGGCAAAACCACCCTGCTGCGGCTGATTTCCGGCCTGCTCTCCCCCATCAGCGGGCAGATTGATGGCGTCCAGGGCAAAAAAATAGCCTTCCTGTTTCAGGAGGATCGGCTGCTTCCCTGGGCCACGGCCGAAAAAAATGTGATCCTGGCCAGCGATGAGGCAAAGGCACGCCGCTGGCTGAAGCAGATGGAGATTGAAAACGCTGCCCTCTATCCCAAAGAAATGAGCGGCGGCATGCAGCGCCGGGTGGCCCTGGCCCGGGCCATGGCCTATGAAGGAGATATCCTGATCCTGGATGAGCCCTTTAAGGGCCTGGATGAAGCCCTGCGACAGCGGATTGCCGCCCGCATCCGGGATATCGCCCCCCTCACCCTCCTCTCCGTTCACGATAAGGCGGAGGCGGAAATGATGGGCGCCCGGATTATCCAGCTGGAAGATCTGATGTAAATACAATAATGCCGGAAGCGCTTTCTGCTTCCGGCATTATTGTATTTAGTCAGTGGTGTAGTTATCAAAATAACCCTGGATATAAACGATGGGAGTGCCCTTATCGCCGCTGCCGCTGGTCAAATCGCACAGAGAGCCGATCAGGTCGGTGATACGGCGGGGAGTAGTGCCCTGAGCCGCCATCTGACCCACCAGGCTGGATCCGTCCTTCTGCTGGATAGCGTTCTTGATGGCGTCCCGCAGTGCCTCGCCGGAGAGGGAAGCATAATCGTTATCTGCCAGATACTTCAGCTTCAGCTCATTGGGGGTGCCCTCCAGGCCGGGAGTATAGGCCGGCGAAACTACCGGGTCGGCCAGCTCCCAAATCTTGCCCACGGGATCCTTGAAAGCGCCGTCGCCATAGACCATCACTTCCACATGCTTGCCGGTGAGGGCCAGCAGCTTTGCCTGTACATCCTCTACCAGATCCTGGCATTCCCGGGGGAAGAGCTTCACAGAATCCTCCGTGGCTTTATTGCTGCCCAGCAGGCCAAAACGGACGTTATAGCCGCTGCCGTTAATGGGCGCATTCATGATTTCATCCAGGCCGAATACCTTTTCCGCCCCGGCGGCCTTCAGCAGGCGCTTGGTGCGGGCCCGAGTATGGATATCGCAATTCAGCACATTCTTGGTGTAGGGCAGGATAGCCCGGGGATCATTGGCAAAGACGATTTCCGCCTCTGCGCCGCATTCCCGAATCAGATTGCCGTAATATTCCACATAATCCACGCCGGTAAAGGAATGCTTGTTATAGCCGAACAATTCCCGGTATTTCTCTTCGCTGAGCACGTCCCGGTATGGATCCACCTGATGAGCGTCCATCATATCCCAGTCGATCAGGTGATTGCCCACTTCATCAGAGGGATAGGAAAGCATCAGCACCACTTTTTTGCAGCCCATCGCGATACCCCGCAGGCAAATAGCAAAGCGGTTGCGGCTGAGGATGGGGAAAATTACGCCCACCGTTCCCCCGCCGAATTTATTGCGCACATCCTGGGCGATATCAGAAACCTTGACATAATTTCCCTGAGCGCGGGCCACGATGGCCTCCGTCATGGCTACCACATCCCGATCCCGGGGAATGATGCTGCCTTCGTTAATGGCTTGACCAATGGAATCAGCCACGATCTGTGCCAGATCGTCCCCTTCCCGGATGATGGGGGCGCGCACGCCCATAGAAACGGTACCCAGCATTCTGCTCATAGAAAACCACTCCTCAATATTCAAAACGGCTGTAAAAGATCATTTCGCCTTTTACTGCAATATTATACAGCAAGATGGCCCAAAGGTAAAATAGAATTTTGTGTTTTGGCCGTATTTTTTTCTGAATTTTTTGTTACGGATTCGCCCATCAAATCTCAAAGGCTATATGAATTCTTTCTCTCACCGCTCAATAACCATGAATAACACCCATGAAACATTTCACCCTTCAGGAAACGGTGATGCCGCTAAAAAGTAGTTGCGGAAAACGATACGGCAACATCGGCGTTTGTTTCAATCATTTGCCGCACACCCTCGCAGCATCACTTGCTGTCCGCAGCTGTTTCTTGAGCAGATAAGCTTGACGGAATATGCGCCGAATATGTTACGAATTTCATATAAAATATTTCATTTTTATTTAACATTTGTTAATTTTTATAAATTACTTAATTAAGGTTTCATTAATTTTGCAATTTGCATTGATGTGATATTGTAAATAAATTATTAAATCGATATAATAAGTTCATCATGTGCAGCATCTCCTGCACAAATAAGGAAAGGAAGTAATAACATGAAGAACCGCAAATGGATTCTGAGTGTCTGCCTGGTGCTGGCGCTGACAATGAGCCTGGGCGGCACGCTGGCTTATCTGACCGACACGGACAGCGACGTAAACGTGATGACCCTGGGCAATGTGTCCATCGAGCAGATCGAACTGCAGCGCAAGGACGGCGTTGATCACAACGCCATTGCCGCCGAAGGCGATCTGGTGCCCTTCGAACAGGGCCAGCCCCTGTATCCCGCATACCCCGTGAACGGCCTGGCCACCGACTACTCTGCCGAGGCCACCGATCTGTTCACCTGGGGCCCCTACGTTACTGCAGACAACGACGAAAACCAGGCTGCCAACGGGCTGTGGAATGATAATAACCTCAAAGGCGCCATGGATAAGTTTGTATTTGTCAAGAATACCGGCAGCTCCCCCGCCTATTTCCGCACCTGGGTTGCTTTCGAATGCCCCGAAGAAATCCATATCGGCGAGCCTGCTGCCGGTGCTGAAATCATGATCAATGTCAATGCCGGCTATGACAGCGAATTCGTCGGCTATGCTACCCTCGAAAATACCCGTTATGCCATTTTCTGCTTCACTTATACCCGTGAAGACGGCGTTCTGCCCGCCGGTGAAATCGCCCGTCCCTCCCTGCTGCAGGTGGTTCTGACCCATCACGCCACCAACGAAGATATGAAAAAGCTGGGCGATACTTATGAAATCCTCGCCCTCTCCCAGGCTGTTCAGACCACCAACTTTGACAATGCTGAACAGGCCCTCACCGCCGCCTTCGGTGCGGCCACCATTGAAAATTTGCCCTGGACGGGCGATGTGGTCGGCATCCCCGGCTTTATGCAGCCCGGCACCAGCGGCGATTTCCTGACTGACGAAGAATATGCCGATCTGATGGATAAGTTTGCCCAGAGCAGCACCATCATTGGCGAAACGAATAAGGAACTGCTTCTCAATGTAAAGCCTGAAAGCAAAGTGATCGATTGCAACGGCACCACCGTTGTTCTCAACGGTGACGGCGCTCAGTCCGGCCGCTTCGGCTACCTGGCCTTTATTCCCGATCCGGGTGAAGATGTAACCGTCAGCAACCTGAATGTTACCGGCGCCGGTTTCGTTGAACTGGGCCACTATGGCATGGGCGGCGGCAACTATGTGGCCAACAACCTGCTGATTGAAAACCTTAATTCCACGCTGAATAACGGCGACAAGGGCTTCAACCTGGGCTGCGCCTTCAGCCATTATGGTACCGCCACCCTGAATAACTGCGTGATCACCGGCACCACTGCCCTCAAAGACGGCGTGATGCCCGTTGACCTGGGCTGCGTCAATGGCACTACCACCACCATCAATGGCGGCAAATATGGTGTAGTTTACTGCTGGAGCCACGCCAACGTCACCATCAACGGCGCTGAAATCGATACCCTCCAGGTGGCCCCCATCAATGGCACCGTGACCGTCAAGGCCGGCACCCAGATTGATACCATCAATATCGCTTACGGCACTTCTACTGCTAACGAAACCCGCCTTGCCAAGCTGGTCATTGAAGACGGCGCTTCCGTGGATAAGATCGTCTTCGAAGGCAACACTTATACCCTTGCCCAGTGGCAGGCCCGTTAATTCCGCTAATCCCCTGTCGTTTTATTGCCGCTCGTTCCTCCTGGACGAGCGGCTTTTATATAATAAAACCACCGGCCAAAGCCGGCGGATTCTTGCACAAAAAGACCGGGCATTTGGCCCGGCCTTTGCT
>SVGR01000002.1 GCA_015056265.1 Clostridiales bacterium | reverse complement strand
ATAATCCTGATAAAGCCAGGGAACTGCTGGCCCAGGCGGGATGGGTGGAAAGCCTGGATGACGATAATGTGCTGGACCAGATTGTAAACGGCAGCAAGCGGCGCCTGCGTCTGCGCATCTATGTGTATGAAGAACAGGGCAATTCCGTCCGAGTGCAGGTTGCCAATCATATTTCTTCTTATCTCACCGCGGTTGGCTTTGAAGCCCCGGTGTTCGTACTCAGCTTTGAGCAAACAGCAGAATATCTCAATGCCCACAATTTCGATCTATGCATTGCATCCTTCCAGATGGATGTGGTGCCCGATCCCGGCTTTCTGCTCACCACCTACAACACCGGTAATTACGGCTCTTATTCTTCCAAATCCATGGATAATCTGTTCAAGAGTTTCCGTGCTGCCACCGATGAATTTGATTTTCAGCAGCAGCTCAACCATATTCAGAGCCTGTTCTGGGAGGATTGCCCCTTCATCTGCATGTATTACCGCAGCGGCGCGCTGCTCACCCGAAAGGTGTTTACCACCGTCCGTGATGTACGGGAGCCGGAAATCCTGCGGGGTATTGAATCCATCGGCAATTGATTCCCCTCTCCGGCATATACTGCCGTAAAGGAGGAATGATCATGAGCCTTTCAGAACTACGCACCAAGGATGTGATCAATACCCTGGACGGTAAACGCCTGGGAAAGGTAATGGATATCGAATTCAACCCGGTCAGCGGTTGCGTGGAGGCGCTGGTGGTACCGGGGGAATTCAAGGTTACCAATGTGCTCAAAGGGGAAAAAACCGGCGTAGTAATCCCCTGGCAGCATATCTGCAAGATCGGCGAGAATGTAATTCTGGTGCAATTGGAATGCGCCGATCTCGCTGATGAATAATCCCGCCGAAACCCATAGACAAACGCCGGAAAATGCGGTATAATTGCCTGAACACTTTCCCAAGCATTACAAAAGAGGGATGATGCCCAATGAAATGTCAATTCTGTAATTGCGCCGATAGCCGTGTTGTGGATTCTCGGCCCACGGATGATGGCAATTCCATCCGCCGTCGCCGCGAATGCATCAATTGCGGCCGCCGCTTCACCACCTATGAAAAGGTAGAAGTGCAGCAGCTGCTGGTTATCAAGAAGGATAACTCCCGTGAGTTGTTTGACGCGCAAAAAGTGCGCAGCGGCATTATCGCAGCCTGCCACAAGCGCCCCGTCTCTGCATCTGAAATTGAGGCCATCGTCAATTCCATTGAACAATTGGCCTACAACAGTCTGCAGGAGGAGATTACCACCCGCCGCATCGGTGAAATGGTGATGGACGCCCTGCGCAATCTGGACGAGGTAGCCTATATCCGATTCGCCTCCGTCTACCGCTCCTTCACCGATATTCCCACCTTCATGCAGGAACTGAAATCCCTGGTAAGCGATCGGGATGATAAGCGGGATCAGGGTTGATCTGTCCCACGAAAAACGGCGCCCCTTTCACTAACGAAAGGCAGCGCCGTTTTTTCTATTCATCTATACCAATTCGATCTGAACCGACAGTTTCCCGATTCTGTGCAGCATTTCTCCATCCAGCCCATCGTCCGTCACCAGCAAATCGGCATCCGTAAGATCGCAAATCCGCGCTAGGGCAATGCGCCCAAATTTGCTGTGATCGGCCACAATAACGCTGCGCATGGCAGATTTCAGCATCAGCCGTTTCACGCCCACTTCTTCAAAATTAGCGTTGGTGACGCCTCCTGCCAGATCAATTCCGTCAGCGCCCACAAAGGCAATATCCACATGGGTATCCCGCAGGAAATTCTCCGTCATGGTCCCTACCAGTTCCTGCCGTGCCTGACGGCGCACACCGCCGGTAACAATCATGCTGCTGGAGGGATGCAGCGGGGTTTGATAAGCGATATACAGATCATTGGTAATCAGCGTCAGCCGCTCCATCTTGGAAAGGGCTTGGGCAATAAAATAGGCGGTAGTGCCTGAATCAATCATTACTGTATCCCCCGGATGCACCAGACGGGCCGCATATTCTGCAATCCGCTGCTTTTCATCGGTCATCAGGGCGATTTTTTCAGAATAGATATGCTCAAACGACGTGCTGCGGTCCATCTTGATTGCGCCGCCATGGGTGCGCCGCAGTGCCCCCTGTCGATCAAGATCGTCCAGATCCCGACGAATGGTGGCTTCCGATACCCGGAATATCTCCGCCAGTTCATGGATTTGCGCACTGGTATTGACCTCAATGTATTCCATGATTTTCTTTTGCCGCTCCGCCGGAATATAGGCCATTTTCTCCATGCGCATTTCCTCCATTGCAATCAAATCAGCTTTCTTATCATAGTATATTTTTCGCGCTTTGTAAAGGCCGGTATCTATTTTGTTTCTTTGCGCTGAAATTCTTGCTTTTTTCATAAAAAGGCATATAATGTAAAAGAATTTTATTTTGAAGGAGTCTGCCATGAAAAGCACCATCAAAGATGTGGCAAAAGCCGCCGGGGTTTCCGTTTCCACCGTCAGTCGGGTGCTATCCGGCAGCCCCCGCATCAGCGCCGAAACCACCGCCCGGGTAAAGCAGGCAGTCAAGGAATTAGGCTATCGGCCTAATTTACTGGCCCGCTCCCTGGTGGAGCGCACCAGCAATATCATCGCAGCTGTGCTGCCCGCCTCCCCCAGCACCCTGTTTTCAGAGCCGTTCTTTTTCGATGTGCTCCGGGGCATCGGGGAATACGCTGCCCAGGAAGGGTATCATCTGATGCTGTCCACCGGCTGTCAAGCCCATAATGAAGAGGATTCCCTCCGGCAATTGGTAAGCAGCGGCATCGTCGGGGGCGTAATCCTGCTCACCAGCCGCATCGGTGATACCATGATGGATGAACTGTGGGAAATGAATTTTCCTTTTGTGGTGCTGGGCCATCCTGCTTTGGAAAATGATGTGCTTTGGGTGGATAACGATAACGTGGCCGTGGGGCGGGCCGCCGCCCAGCATCTGATCCAGCACGGCTGCAAGCGTCTGGTATACTGGGATTATTCTCCCGCCCACAGCGTATCCGTTCTGCGCCGCCAGGGATTTGAGGAGGCTGTCCGGGCCGCCGGGCTCAATCCCCAGGATCAGGCGGTTGTGGAAGTGAGCTGGGGCACTTGTACCCCAGACCTGCAGAAATTCCGCCAGTTGTTTTCCGGAAAGAACCCTCCGGACGGTATCCTGGCCGGCGATCTGATGGCCATGAGCCTGATTTCCCTGTTAAAAGAAAAGGGCCTGAGAGTACCGGAAGATGTATCGGTGGTTGGCTTTAATAATACCCCCACCGGCCGCACCTGCCAGCCGCCGCTGACGTCTGTGGATCTCTCCCCTGCTGCTCTGGGCCGGCAGACGCTGGAACTGCTTCTGGAGCAGATGACCGGCTTTTCCCCCCACCGGAAGCACCGCCATGTGCCTTTTCACATCGTGGAAAGGGACAGCGTAAAAGCATAATTATACAATCCATAAGCGACGCAAACCGCGCCGCTTATTTATTTGAAAAGCCGCCTGAAAACAGGCGGCAAGAATCCTTCTTTTTTTCTGTGCTGCTCCGCTCATAGCGCATCATTCTGCGTCACTGGAGGAACGGCTGTGGGCGAAGGGAGAGGCGTAGGCGAAGCGGTGGGCCGCACCGTGGGAACGGGCGTAGCATTGGCCTTTTCTACTTCCTTATACAGGGTTTTCAGGGTTTGCTGCCCGGCTTTGCCATCCACCGTCAGGCCTCTTGCCCGCTGATAAGCTTTCACGGCCTTCTCAGTACCTTCCCGGTATTGGCCGGTAACGGTACCGGTATAGAATCCCATTTCCTTTAGCTTCATCTGCAGCCAGTAGACGTCTGCGCCTTCCCGGCCCACATAGAGATTGCGGATGGTTTCATCGGGGGGATTGGCCCCATCGTATACGGGGAAAGGAGTGGGCGCTGGGGTGGTGCGGGGCATCATATTTTCCTTGTTCAATTCCCCAGGCTTGATGGCATAGCGCAGTTCCGGATCAGAGGCAGCATCCTCATGAATCCACACCCGCATACCTTCCTCCACATGATCATAAATCCACTTGGCGTCGGCCACAGTCAGCCGGATGCAGCCATGGCTGCCCCGCTTGCCAAGACCGGTAAGAGAACTCACCTTCAGTGTCATGGGATCGCTGCTGTCGGTATACAGCACACTGTGGAAAGCGATCTCATCGGTGATCTTGGTCCAATACCGCCCTTCACCGCCGCCCCATGTGGGGAACTTACAGTGCGAAGAACGGCGGCCACTGAGGATAAAGGTACCAAGGGGCGTGGGATAGGTGGTGGTGCCGGTGGCACAGAGGAAGGATCGATCCAGAATGGAATAATCCTTGGTTTCCTCGCTGTATTTCCACACCTTCACCACCTGATTGTTAATATCCACCTCGAAGAAATAGGCGGCAGGGCCGGGGGTACGGGTAGGGTGAGGCGTGCTGTTTGCATCCACCACCGTCACATCATTAAAGAGCAAATTCCATGTATTTTTATCCACATTTCCCGTTACCGGCAATCCATTGTTCTTTTGGAAGGCCTGCACAGCCGCCTGGGAATTTTTATAGTAACCGGTTGTGGTCTTATAGAAAGTGAAATAGCCCAAATCCATTAGCCGCTGCTGTACCATTTGCACATCGCTGCCGGTGGAGCCGTATTTCAATTCCCGTTTGAACTCCCGGTAGGGGCCGGGGGTGGGGGTTGGCGTGGGTACAGGGGTGGGCGTAGGCACAGGGGTGGGGGTTGGCGTGGGCCTGGCCAGGATGCTGAAGAGCAATTCCTGGGTTTTCACATCAGCCTTTCCCGTAACCGGCAGCCCATTCTCCCTCTGGAACATTTCCACCGCGGCGGTGGAGCCTTCCAGATAATTGCCGCTCACATTACCCCAATAGTATCCCAGCTCCAGCAGCTTTTCCTGCAGTAGAGACACATCCTTGCCTTGAGAACCATGGCTGAGAGGACGATAGCAATTGCCGTAGATGATATCCAGGGTCTCCCCATCTGCTTCTCCGGTGACGGGAATACCATATGCTTCCTGCACGGCGGAAACGGCTGCTTGAGTCGCCTGAGTGTATTCATTGCCAGCCCGGACAGTGGTATAGTTAAGCTGCCGCAGCCGGGTGTTCAATTCCAGTACATCCTCCCCCACAGCACCCAGTCCCAGGGTATCTTCCTGAGCGATGGCAGCAGAAAAGACCGCCAGCAGCCCGATCAAAAACACAATCCAAAACCGCTTTTTCATGCTTTCCTCCTTGTGTATCCATCCGTACGCATCCTGATTGTAACCCCCGGGAGGGCAGGAAATCAAGCGGTAGTTTCTGGCACGTCAGGCCTTCCTGGACAGTTGCTGGCCCATAATAACGCCCATCACAGAGGCCATCATCAGGCCGCGGGTCCATCCGCTGGAATCGCCCAGGCAGTACAGGCCCTGGATATTGGTATTCATTTCCGCATCCATACGAATCTTATTGGAATAGAATTTCAGTTCCGGAGAATAGAGCAGCGTTTCAGAGCCGGCGAAACCGGGCACCACTTCATCCATGGCCTGCATAAAGTGGATGATATTGGTCATGGCCCGGTAAGGCATGGCAGCAGTGATATCCCCCGCTACAGCATCGGGCAAAGTGGGGCGCACATTGGCGCGCACCAATTCCTTCTGCCAGGTGCGCTTGCCATCCAGAATATCCCCGAAGCGCTGCACCATGATCTTCCCGCTGCCCAACATGTTGGTCAATTCCCCTACTTTCTGGGCGTAGGCGATAGGCTGATTGAAGGGATGGGTGAAATTGTGGGAGCAGAGAATGGCCAGATTGGTATTCTCCGTTTTTAAATCCTTGTAGGAATGCCCATTCACCACCGCCAAATCGTTATCATAATTCTCCTGGCTCACAAAGCCGCCGGGATTCTGGCAGAAGGTGCGCACCTTATCCTTGAAGGGCTTGGGATAGCCCACCAGCTTGCTTTCGTATAACACACGGTTGACGGTTTCCATGACTTCATTGCGCACCTCTACCCGAACGCCGATATCCACGGTGCCGGGCTGATGGGCGATGCCATGCTCTCCGCACAGTTTTTCCAGCCAGTCGGCGCCCCGGCGGCCGGTGGCCACCACCGTATGCTCAGCTCGGATCTCTTCCTTAACGCCCTTATGCTCCACTTCAACGCCGATGCAGCGCTGACCGTCCAGCAAAAGGTTGTTGCAGTTATAGCCGAAATAAATCTCCACGCCGTTTTCAACCAGATGCTGTTGAATGGCATGATACAGTTGCTGAGCCTTTTCAGTACCCAGATGTCGAATGGGACAATCCACCAGTTTCAAACCCGCCCGGATGGCCCGCAGACGAATCTTTTTGATTTCTTCTCCCTGACCGATCCCTTCCACATGGGAATCGGCGCCAAATTCCAAATAAATCTTATCGGTGTAATCAATCATTTTTTGTGCATAATCTTCACCGATCAATTCGGGCAGCTGGCCGCCTACTTCGTAGGAAAGGGATAGCTTGCCATCGGAAAACGCACCGGCCCCGGAAAAGCCGGTGGTGATATGGCAATAAGGCTTGCAGTTCATGCATTCCCCGGTCTTCACCTTGGGGCAGTGACGGCGCTCAATGGCGGCACCTTTTTCCACGATTACTATTTTTTTCCGGCTCCCCTGGCGCAGCATCTCCAACGCAGTAAAAATACCGGCAGGGCCCGCGCCCACAATCAAAATATCTGTTTTCATTTCATTCACCGCATTTCAAGGATATGGGCAAATACACCCACGATTATTAAAATCGATTTTTTATCATTTGTCAACCTTTTGATACGAATTTGTTACATTTTTTCTTAACAATTAAAATAATTCATTGGAATCTGCCTTTTTTTGCCGCACATCTTGTGGTATCATCCTTTGTCTGCTATACTAAAAAGCAAATTGGTCCCTTTCTCCGATTCGAGCGATGCATTTTCGGGTATAAAATGAATGTAAGATCAACAGCGAAAGGATGCGTCACCATGGCAGCAATCACTATTAACGAACAACAGCTTCATCCACTCATTGCCAGCGAAGAGATGCTGCTGGTGGATTTCTGGGCCCCCTGGTGCGGTGACTGCCGCCGGATTGCGGGCCCTTATGATGAAATTGCCGATGAGCATGCCGGCCGGATGACCGTGGTAAAAATCAATGTGGATCTGTTCCCCGGCATCCGGGAGCGGGAAGAAATTCGCCGCATCCCTACCCTGCGGCTGTATCGGAAGGGCGAAGTGCTGGGGCAAATTGTGGAGCCGCCCGCCAAAGCGGATATTGATCGTTTCCTTGCTCCGCATCTGCCCACAAAGCAGCAGCTGACAGACGCCCATATCCACGATATGATCATTATCGGCGGCGGGCCCGGCGGCTACACGGCGGCGCTGTATGCAGCCCGCGCAGGATTGGACGTACTGCTTGTGGAGCAGCTTTCGGCCGGCGGTCAGATGGCGCTGACCCACCAGATCGACAATTATCCCGGCTTTCCCGAAGGTGTGGAGGGCTATGACCTGGCCCAGCAAATGCGGGCCCAGGCGGAGCGATTCGGTGCAAAAACCAAAATTGCCACTGTGCAGCAGGCCCTGCTTTCCGGCGATATTAAAGAAATAAGCACCAGCGACGGCCTTATATATGCCAAAACCGTCGTGTTGGCCACCGGCGCCACCCCCCGTGAGTTGGGATTGCCCTGTGAAAAGGATTTGCTGGGCAAAGGCATTGCCTATTGCGCCGCCTGTGATGGCATGTTCTACCGGGATAAGGTAGTGGCTGTAATCGGTGGCGGCGATACCGCCGCTGCAGATGCGCTGCTGCTCAGCCGTATCACCAAACAGGTCATTGTAGTGCATCGCCGGGATCAGCTGCGAGCCACGAAAATCTATCATCAGCCCCTGATGGATGCCGAAAATGTGACCTTCCACTGGAACAACGAAGTAAAGGAACTGCGCCACAACGACCGGCAGCTTACCGGCATTCTTCTGCGCAATACCCTCACCGGAGAAGAAACGGAAGTGCCCTGCGACGGCGTGTTTGTCAGTATCGGCCGCAAGCCTGCCAGTCAATTGGCGGAAGGGCAATTGCTGCTGGAAAACGGCTACATCGTAGCCGGTGAAACCACGGAAACCTCCCTCCCCGGCGTCTACGCCGTGGGCGATGTGCGCACGAAAAAACTGCGCCAGGTAGTGACGGCGGTAGCCGACGGTGCCATGGCAGTGCATATGGCCGAGGAATATCTGGCAGGCAAATAAGCCCCGCCTCCCCTGCTGTCGGCGCATCTCTTCCCTCTGTTTTTCATGTTTCGGAAAAACGGTGCTGTACCCCGCAATACATGCAGGGATACCGCACCGTTTTTTCATTGCTGAAAACATCTTTATTCTTCGTTTCTAATGATCAGCACCGTTACCGCCCCCTCCTGAGGCTTGGCAAAAATACGGATGGGATAAGGCAAGGTATTGTTGAATTCCAGATCATAAAAGCTGCCAACCGCCGCATCATAATACTGAGGAATATAAACCACGCCGATCTTCTGATGCACCCGCCATTCATCAATCTGCAGCGGCAGGGGCAAAATTGCGTTATAAAGGGTAGTGGTCAGCTGGCACACACCGCCCATGATTATAAAAAGCGATAATCTTCCGTTTGTCAATAATAAATCCATCATTATTTACATTTTTACATAATTCCCATTGCCATTAAAGCAAACAAGCTTCCAGCAGGCGCCGGAAGCTCGTTTGCTTTCTACTTTGGCAATCCGTATTTTACAGCACGTTCACCTGATCGATGGTAACCCAACCCTCTTCATCCAGATCCTCGAACACGCCGAAATGCACCGGCCGTTCCTTATCGAAAAGACCCAGCTGTAAGGTATACGCCCCGGCAGGCACCTTTTCCAAGGAGAATCGGATATTCTCCACCACGGCTCGGTCAAAGCTGGCGACGCCGTTAGGCTCCCAGGTTCTGTTATCCGTCTGGTCGCAGAGCACCTCAATGGCCTCATCCCGCTCCTTGGATACGAAACGCAGCTTCAGCGCATAGCGGTGATTGGCGTGAGCGAAGCCGCGGTTGGTCAGATACAAGGTGCATTCCGCCTGTTCCCCGGCCTTCCACTCAGGGATCTGCATTCCCTCCAGGAAATACCAGTATCCCAGTCGATTGGCACAGTATTTGGCCATGCCGTTGTGCAGTTCCAGGAATTTCCGGGGATAGTTATGGAACCCGGCAAAGGTCACCCTTCCCCGCTCCAGCGCGGCCAGGCCCCGGAAGCCATCCTGGAAGGCGCTTTCACCATCGGCGCATTTCAAGGTTTCATAGCGGTAGGAATGGTCAAATTCAATATCGATGGGGCCGTTATCATACAGCGCGTCAAACACTGTGGGCACCAGCAGATTGTGATAATTGCCCCGGTCCACATAGGGAGTGTAGCCGATGGAATCGTCCCGGAGGGTCATCCCTTTGTCCTTTACGTAATTGAGCAGTTCCTGGGTTTCCCCCGGCCGCATCTCACGGCCAACCCGATTGGCAAAATAATCGTCATTGATCATGATATAGGTATCGGGGAAATTATCCAGATGAAGATCAATATGCTTTTTGATCACATTGGTGGAATACAGGGTGCTGGCGCTGGCCTCGCCCCAGGTGCCGAAAGTACCCATATCGATGTATTCGATCCGCGGATCGCCGTTGAATTTCTTGCCGTACGCCTCCATGAAGGCGGTCAGCCGCTCCAGATAAATGGGATCGTCATAGACGGGTTCCTTGCTCCACATCTGATCGAGGTACAAATCCTTGGTTTTTGCCCCCATATCCAGGACGTACTGGGGGGTAGCGGGAAACAGATTGCCCATGTAGGTGGTCACCCGCATGGCAAACGTATAGCCCTTCTTGCTCCAGGCGTTGATGATCCTATCCACCGGGGTCCAATCGTACACACCCATTTCGTGCTCGATATCGCCCCAGGTAAAGCGCAGATACAGATGATTGAGACCGGGGAAATCCGTCACATCGTCCAGGATCAGGTATCTGCCGTCCCGGTCGAAGTACTCATAGCCCTGATGATAATCCTCCATCCAACGGCCGGAAACATCCAGGGTATGCTCAGCATCAAAAAACCCGCTCTCCACATAATGCCAGTACCATCCCTTGTGGGGATTTTTCAGAATGCGCCGGTCATCCTGGATGTGACGCAGATCCACGAATCTGCCTTTGCTTTCATCCAGAAATAGCTGATCATTGAATAAGCGTTTTCTGTTATCCATCAGTATGTCTCCTTATCAATACAATTCACCCAGGATATTGACGCCGTTTTCAAACGCCAGATCATTCGCCAGCCGGGCGCCGGTACCCGCCGCATTGGTGAAGAGGATCCCCAGCCGGTAGTTTTCCGCGCTGGGCAGATCCAGGTTCACCTCAAAGGTCATGCTTTCCCCGGGCTGGATCTTGCTCAATTTGGCGATATCCTTCCGGGCGGCAATGTTGCCTTCCGCATCCAGCAGCACCGCCTCCATGGATTTCATCAGCAGCGGGGCCGCAAAGCCGTAATTGGTCATGTCAAAGGTAAGATACACCTTGTCTCCAGAAAGGACCGCCTGCGCAGCATCCAGCTGGATGTGATACCCCAGAAAATCCTGGATGTAATCAAACAGGCTGCGGAAGCAATCAGTGCCGTCCTGGTTCTGGAACCAGGCGTCATATGGCACGGGCAGGCCGTGTTCCGCCAGGTTTTCCCGGGTCACCTGGATGCTGCGGGCCTGATACAGGCTGTACCCCACGCCGTATTCCCGGTAGTGATGATACAGGCTGAAGGCAGTAAAATGCAGATCGGCAAGATACTTGGCCACGCCCCACACATCCGGATTGGCAAATTCGCCGCCCCAGGGCATTTCGCCCTCCATCAAAACTTTTCCGGAAAGGGCGGTGAAATCGTTATATTCATCGCTTTCCCACTGCCCGGCAGTGCCCCAATAATGGGAAAAGCCCACCACATAATCATCGTGATAGCCGATTCTGGATCGGGCAAGCACCGATGCCTGCTTCCGTCCCCAGGTGTAGCGGGTGGTCACCCATACGTCCTTAGGCACCATCTGCACGATGGCGTCCAGGATTTCCCCCAGCTTGCCTTCCTTATTCCACCGGGAATTGGGGGAGCATTCGCCCCATTCCCCTACGAACCCCGCCTGAACCCAGGAAATGCAATCTCGATTAGCGGCAAGGACGGGCTTAATTTGCTCCATGTGGCGCATCATCTGATCCAGGCTTACCACTTCCTGCTTGTAATCCCGGCCCTGATTGTACACATAGACGAACCGCAGGGCCAGGGTGATCTTCTGCTCCCGGCACACCTGGAAATAAGCGTTCATGTTATCAATGGCCGTCTGGTCCAGATCCCGGTTTTGGTATTCAGTGAGATAGAAATAGGCCTGGGCCACCCGGGGGGATTCCGGTTCATACTCGGCAATCAAATCCAACAGCATGGGAATGGCGTCCCTTGCCAGAACGGGATCCCGGAAGTTTCCGGTGCTGTCGAACATGTCAGGCACATATTTGGCCGTTCCCAGCGTCAGATATACTTCCAGCCGCAGGCCACGGTCGGGGTTCATCAGCATCTGACGGGCATTGTCTCCGCTGAGGGGCGCAGAATCAAAGCGAAAGATTTTTTCCTCCGCCAAGGCCGATGCGGACAGCATCAGCAATACGCATAAACACGCAATAGCTCTTCTCATGGCATTCTCCTGATGACTGGATAATGAAAAGGGAGAGGCGATCCATGACCGCCTCCCCCATCGAATCGTAATTACTGGATGGTCCAGCGGGCCAGTTCGTCAAACATATCGTCCACGATCAGCAGGATCCAACCGGCTTCAATCACTTCATCATCATCCATCGGGAATTCGTCAGCATCCAGAACCAGACCCATATCCTCAGCGCCAACATAGATCAGCATGGCGCACAGGTCTTCAACGGTGGTGCCGGCGGGTACGGTGATAACGCCGCCGTCAATGGCAGCCGCAGCGCCTTCAGCCAGCTGCAGAGCATAACCATTGGTGAAGTCGATCACGCCTACATTGGCAAAGACCAGTTCAAAGTACAGTTCGGGTTCACACTCGTCATAGCAGCGCAGGGTCATGCCTTCTTCCACGGGGGTAGCGCCGTCCATCATCACGCCATCCTTGAACACGTGGGCCACAGTGCCGAAGGGCACATTGAACTTATCAGCGATCAATTCGTCAGCCTTCAGATTCTGGCAGGAGATGCCATGTTCATCGATAGCCACACCACCCAGTTTTTCATCACCTTCTTTGAGGGTGAGAGCGAAGACAACGGAAGGATCGGGGGTCTTGGCCACATCCGCCACGTAGTAGGCAGCGATGGCTGCGCCGTCCTTGGAAACGGTAACCACCATGCCCTGGGCCAGGGCTTCATCGTCGGAAGCGGCTTCGCCTTCCTTGGTCACAGCGATTTCGCAGCCTTCAGCAGTCAGCAGGGCCTTAAAGCCAGCCACGGTGTTTTCCCGGGCATAGATGCGTTCTCCGGCGATCTTCAGAATCTTTTCGCTGGCGGCCACAGTCTTGAGCACGTCGTTCACGGGAGCGGCAGTGAGACCGGCCAGGTATTCACCGTTTTGGGTGAGGGTAGCGGCAGCGGGATCCAGTTCATCGGTCAGCACAAAATAGCTGTCCACAAACACGGAGCCGTGGGGGCCGCCCATCAGATTGTAGTGTACCTGGCAAATGGCCCGGCGGTTAGAGCCAAACAGTTCACCAAACACCAGGGTCTTGCTGTCACTGATGAAATCTTCAACGCGGAAGGCCACAAAGCCGCTCCAATTGGCAGGCAGGAAGGTAGAAGATCCCTTGGTTTCGCCCTTCTGCCACTGGGAAGCGCCATCCTCCAGGTAATAGTAATCTGCGCCGCCCTTCAAAGTGTACCACTGGCTGGCAGCGGTCAGCTGCACGTCCTGAATCTGGAAATTGGGCACGTTGGGGGTCTTGATATGATAGCCGAACCACTTGGCATCGGCGGCAGGAGTGCCTTCATTGGCAATGCCGTCGCCCATCACCATGTAGTTCACCGCGCCGTCCCAATTGCGTTCCTTGCCGCTGTACACCTTCATGGCGTACATACCGGTACCGGTATGCAGCTTGGAGAATTCCTTCTGGGTACGATCGGCAGCGTAGATGGGATAATACTTATCGGCGTCCAGTTCTTCAAAGTCCACCAGGAGCACGGCTTCCTGGGCAGCAGGCAGGGCTCCTTCGCCGTTAACGGCCTTGATGGCAGCCTGATCCACGGCATAGGAAACGGCGTCGATATCTTCGTACAGGATTTCTTCCACCTTTTCACCGGCTTCCGGCATCACAAAACCCTGCTGATAGGCGATGTTATCCAGCCAGAAGGAGCCGTATTCGCCGCCGGCAGCATTGACATGGAAGACGAAATAGGTGCTCCCATCCTTGGAGAAAGCCTCGGCGGGATTCATGGTTTCGCCGCCAGCCTGGAAACCGGAGAAGGGCAGATACACATAGCCGCTGAATTCGCTGTCCAGCATAAGGGTATTGCCGTCCAGGGTATCGCTGGTCCACTGGTTGCTGCCATCGGCCAGGCAATAGTAGGAAGCGCCGCCGGTAAAGGTATACCAAGCGCCCTCAGCGGTGATCTGGATATCCTGCAGCAGGAATGCATCGGGGCGGCGGCTGCCGTTGGCAGCGCCCTTGGCGGCCTGGATATGGAAGCCGATAAAGCCGGCGTTCACGATATCAGTCTGGCCCAGCTTGGAACCCAGATCGATCCAGACCTGATTTCCCCAATGCACATCCGTTTCAGCGGAAACCTGAAGGGAACCCGTGCCGGTGCCCACGTGTTCATTGCTGTAGGAAATGGTCCAGCTCTTGCTGGAGTTGCCGGTGGCAGCCTTCACTTCATCTTCCGTTTCAAAATTCCGCAGCGCGCCGCCCAGAGCGGGAGCAGTGGAGTAGCAAACGGTATCCATGTAGATGGAGCCGTAGTCGCCGCCAGCCGCATGGACGTGATAAACGAGGAAGGTAGCGTTCTTCTTGGAGAACACCTTGGCAGGATCCAGGGCTTCGCCGCCGGCTTCAAAGGAAGCGATGGGGATGAACACATAGCCGGAGAAGCCGCTTTCCAGCATCAGGGCGGAGAAATCGGTGGTATCCTGCACCCACTGGTTGGTGCCGTCAGCCAGGCAATAGTAGGTGGAGCCGCCCACCAGGGTATACCAGGCGCCGTCAGCGGTGATCTGGATATCCTGCATCAGGAAATCGTTGCCTCGCTTGGTGTTGTTGGCTGCGCCCTTGGCGGCCTGAATGTGGAAGCCGATGTAGGTGGCGTACGCCGCATCGCTGTCCCCAAGGCCATTGCCCAGGTTCAGCCAGATCTGGTTGCCCCAGTGCACATCCGTTTCGGAGGAAAATTCCACAGCGCCATTTCCCGTGGCCGCATGGTCATTGGTGTAAGAAACGGTCCAGTTCTTATTGGTATTGCCGGTAGCGGCCTTCACCGCATCTTCGGTTTCGAAATCCAGCAGTCTTCCCGCCACGGGAATCACCGGAGCAGTCTGCTGTTCAGGGGCAGCTTCCTCCGCCAAGGCGGCAGGAACCATCGTCAGAACCATGGCGATGCAGAGCATGATTGAGAACCATTTTTTCATTCAAATCCCTCTTTCCTTTTTGTTGTAACGTCCTATGAGTGAAAGGATGCCGATTTATTCAATAAACATCCCGTCAATCCAGAATTGGAACTGGCTTTCCCACTTTTCGTAGGCCGCCTGGGGCGTAAAGCCATTGAAGATCATATCGGCTGCATAACCCCAATCCCCCTGATACCAATCGCCCACGCCGTAGACAAAGGTATTGATGAAGGTGGTATTTTCTTCATATTCCCGGATGAATTCGTATTGTTCGTCGGTGTAGGTTTTGCGGCGTCCCTCCACCACATCCTCATCATCCTTGTGCTTTTCATTGTATTCCGCTACAAAGTAGGCCCAGGCCATACCACCCAGAGGATTTTGCGCCTTGGTGGGCACGCTCCAGAAGCCGATGATGCAGGGGGCCAGCCCTTCATCATTTTCCGGGCCAACGGGCATGGGAACATATTCGATTTCAGCATTCTGGAGGGTCGTGTTACGCATGTCATAGCCGCCCACCATCAGGCCGGGCCGTTCCAGGAACATGGCCAGTTCCCCATTGGCGAAGGGCATGGCGCAGGCGCCTTGCATAAAGTAACCGCCCTGGTACAATTCCACATACAGTTCCATGCCGGTAACGGCGTTTTCCTCATTGAGAACCAGATTCAGTTCCCCATTTTCCCGATCCAATTCTACAATAGGATTGCCGTTGGCCAGAGCAAAGGTATATTTCCAGTCCGTGCCGCATCCAACGATCCCATCGCCGGTCATTTCAATGGCGCATTTGCGGAAATTCTTGAAGTTCCATTTGCCCTCTTCGTAATATTCCATGGGGTTTTTCACGCCCTTTTCGTAGAAGAGCGTGGCATTGTAGATCACATAGATAGGCGAAATACCCCCATCGCTGACGCCGTAATGCTTGCCCTCCCAGGCCGTCATATCCCAAATCTGGGAATTCCAGATGGGGTCATCGGCGATCACATAATCATCCAGGGGCTGCAAAAGCCCATTGGACAGCCACTTGAGATAGGGCTCATCGGGAACGGAGGTCACATCCGGCACATTCCCCGCCACCACAAGGGTGAGGATCTGGTTTTTCCAATCGTTCCAGGTCATCACAAAGGGCTCCACCTTGCAGCGGTATTTCAGTTCAAAGGCCTTGATCATCTTTTTGTCCAGGGCGGTGGGTTCATTGC
The DNA here is from genome assembly GCA_015056265.1 of Clostridiales bacterium. Classification (GTDB taxonomy): domain Bacteria; phylum Bacillota; class Clostridia; order Christensenellales; family Aristaeellaceae; genus RUG563. Next base: position 35,804 of record SVGR01000002.1, on the reverse strand, counting down.
AGAAATGAATCTTCACCGTGGTGCCCTTGATAGCCTTGTACAGTTCATCACTCCGTTCGTCCGCCAGGGCAGGAAGCGCCGATACCAAAAGCGCCGCCAGCAGAAAAAATGCAATCCATCTTTTCATCCTATTTCCTCCTTGTACTGTCTGCATTCCTGCAGCATCCAGATCTGTGCACGGGGCAAATCTATGATCCTCTTCGGCTTCATGATGAAAATATTATAGCATTCTGCCACCTTCCAAACTATAAACAACCGTTTTCAAACTATGAGTATTAGCATAATATTCGGCGCAAAATTTTCTTGATTTGCCCTTATTTCCGCCTTTTTTCATGCCAATGCAACCATAATTTGCATTTTTATTTGAAAACTTTAGTTATTGTATCTTTATTTCATGAATTTTATCGCAATTTTCGTTTCTATGTTATACTGATGAAGCGGAGGTGACGGCATGCTGCTGCTTAACAGGAACAAAGTTATGGCCATGATGAAGGCCTTTTATGAACTGACCGATATGGCGATCGGACTGCTGGATATGAACGGCGTCTGCATTATAGGCTATCCTTCGGATACCGAATGCGATTACTGCAAAATGATGCGTGCCCATGACCAACGTTTTTTCCTCAAATGTGTGGAATGCGACGCCATAAATTTCAATATTGCCAAGGAAACCATGCGCCGGCACAATTACACCTGCCACGCCGGGCTGATCGAATCCATCGCCCCCATCCAGCGGGACGGGGCCACCATCGGCTTCATCCGCATCGGGCAGACACTGTATAAAGAAACCGCCCTCTTTGAGCGGATGAAAATTTTCAATAATACCCTGTCCAATTATCCCTGCGATCCCCAATTGCTGGCCCGAACCATTGAAAGTATCCCCACCATTTCCATCAATAAGATCCAGGCCTATCAAACGCTGCTGGATGCCATCGCCCTCTATCTGCATTCCGATAAAATCATCACCCGATCCCAGACCGAATTCATCAGCAAATTGGATGAATATATCATGATGCACATCAAAGAATCCATCAAAATCGATGATCTGTGCAAGCATTTTCTCATCAGCCGCTCCAATCTCTATAAATGCGTCCATGATTATGTGCAGATTCCGCTGGTAGCCTATATCATCGTCAAGCGGATGAACCGGGCAAAGGAGCTGCTGCTGGAAACGGAGATGAGCATCCAGGCCATTGCCGAAACAGTGGGTTATAGCGATTTATCCTATTTTTCCTCCCTTTTCAAGAAGAATTTCGGCGTGTCTCCCCGGAGTTTCCGCAAAGATCTGGTGAAAGACCCCCCCTGATCCCGGGCACGAAAAAAATCCGGTGCGAAAGCCGTGCTGCATAGCAGGCTCACTGCACCGGATTTATTTTTTGGGGGAGGGAGTTATGAACGCCCTTTACTCCGCCCGGTAGATCAGCACCGTTACCGCCCCCTCCTGAGGCTGGGCAAAAATACGGATGGGATAAGGCAAGGTATTGTTGAATTCCAGATCATAAAAGCTGCCAACCGCCGCATCATAATACTGGGGAATATAAACCACGCCGATCTTTTGATGCACCCGCCATTCATCAATCTGCAGCGGCAGGGGCAAAATTGCGTTATAAAGGGTAGTGGTCAGCTGACACACACCGCCGCCATAGCCTTTTCCGGACTTGCTGATATTGGGGGCAATCAGATAACCGTTGCTCACCTTGTACGGGGCACATAAGGCATTATAGGAAAAGTGATCCCCCGGCTGCATCACAGTATTATGGATTCGCCGGCAGGCCAGATCGATATTATAGGCCCGGTTGGCGGCCAGATCCTTGCCGTAGTTTTCGTCATAAAAGGTAGTGAAGCCGCCGATTACATCACCGGGTTGGGCTTCCTCCCAAGGAATGAAGGGGATCAATTCCCCAGCCTCCCGGGATATAGTTCCTTCCGTGCGCCATACCGGCAGGGAGTAAGCATGATCATCCGCCGCACGCACGCAAATAATTGCACCGGACCGGGCCATCATGCCCACAAAATCATCGCTGGCAATCCATGCTTCCTGGCTGAGGGTAACCATCCCCAGATTGGGTGTCACATGAAGCGCTGGATACTTGGCCACATTTAGGGATCGGAAAGCCCACAGCTGACTGGTCTTACACCATCCTACCACGTCTTCATAGCCGATCCGGCACCATTCTTCCCCATACTCATAGACGTCTACAAACCGGTCGTAAGGGGCTGTACCTACCACAATGCTGCTGTCCGGCTGCAGCCGCAGCTTCAATTCCTTGTGGGTGATGGCTTCATACTGCGCTTCCATCTGGATATGCGCCGCAGAAAAATGATCCAGCCACCGCAGCTTGCACCAGCCTTCTTCTCCCAAGATCACCGCCCGGCACCAATCCCCGGAAACTTCATAAATTCTGACCCGGGTTCCCACTGGAACGTAGGATAAAAAATCCGGTGCTTCCTTTGCGGGGCGCAGATGAAATTCCGATTTGGTAACAGCGGTATACAAATGGTTTTCTTCCCCCAGCGTATATGTCAGGGGCAGCAGCAACAGGCATAAGAGCAGCAACAGCTTTTTCATGAATGGATTTCCTCCTTGGTATTTGCCCATTAGATGCAGCACAGCCAGTAAATGTTTCATCAGAAACTGTTTCATTAACCTGCTTATTATACCACGGAACAGCAAATGCTGTCCACCGGTGGCAGAGGATTTTCACTTGACGTAAAGGGGGAATATAGAGTATAATGTTTTTTGCGCGAGTGTGTTGGAACTGGCAGACAACCGAGACTTAAAATCTTGTGCCCTCTGGGCGTGCGGGTTCGATCCCCGCCACTCGCACCAGGAACGTCGATCCCATGGATGGGCGTTCTTTTTTGATCTAAATTAGCGATTATCGTATCCGTACGGTATCTATGCGTTCATAACGGGCAACCGGCATATGGGGAGAAAACCACACAGAGGTATCCGTGTCCCTGTACCCTGCGCAGCGGATTCCATCCTTTGGATTCCGCCTTGCGAAAACACAGCTGCATAAAAGCTACGCTTTCCATGCAAAATGCCAAGATACAAAAACATACGCGCTATTCTCATGAACAAAGCAAATAAAAAACGCCAGGAAGGAAAGTTGGCTTTCTCCTCCGGCGTTTTTTTGTTTTTCCGGATACATGGCACCCGCTGAACAGCAGAAGTAGCCCAGCCGCCGAACAGGAACCTGGTTCTGAGCAATATTCTGGTGCGAGAGGCGGGGGCGCAGAGCCCCCGCAAAACCCGAAAAATTACTTCTTGGCGGGCATATGATAATTCTTGTTGAATTCTTCCTTGATCCGTTCCAGACGCACCTGATCCTCATTGCGCTGCCGCTTGGCAGTTTCCTGAATCTGACGGGTTTCTTCGATGCCCTTCATAATGGTCTGCCAGGAGGATTCCAGGGTTTCGATCTTGATGGAGTTGCCGGAGGCCAGACGGGTGGTCATAACAGCCTGAGCAGCGGTATTCTGGGCGTTCTTCAGCAGCATTTCATTGGTCTTTTCATCCAGAGCGGACATAGCCTCAGCCTGGATGCGCTGACGTTTGAGCATGATGGCCTGGGCCAAGGCCTGCTTGAACACGGGCAGCGTGATGATGAAGGCGGAATTGATCTTGCGCACCAGGTTCATATTGCTGAACTGCATGGTCTTGATCATGGGGATGGACTGCATGGCCACATTTTCCGCAATGCGCAGATCCTGGGTACGCTGTTCCAGCATCATCAAGGCCTGCTGCAGGGACTGCAATTCAAACTGGATGGAACGGTCGCCGGTAGCGTCCATATCCGCCTGACGCTGGGCCATGTACGCTTCAATTTCACGACAGCCCTGTTCGCCGGCCAGGATATACTTCACCAGTTCATGGTAGTAATGCACGTTGGCATCAAAAATGGTCTGCAGTTTTTTGTTGGACTGCTTGATTTCGCTTTCATACTGCTTGAGCTGCACGTAGATCTTATCCACTTCTTCGCCCATGGTATGATACTTGGAAAGGATCTTTTCCAGCTGCTTGCGCAGGCCGCCGAAGAGCTTGCCAAACAAGGAAGGATTCTCTTTGATTTCATCGATATCAAACTTGTCCATGATCTTGGCCAGGATGCCCAGCATTTCGTTGGACCCATCCAGCTGGGTCATATTCATGCTGTTGAGCACCACGTCAGATGCCTTGGAGATTTCCTCAGCAGCCTTGGCACCGAAAGTAACGATGGTATCCAGATTGTCGATTTCGATGGTGCTGGCCAGGGCGTCCACTTCGGGGCCGTTGGTCAGCGCCTTGTTCATTTCCTGCCGGTCAGCAATGATATCATAGCTTTCCACCACTTCGGGTTCCGGCTGGGGTGCGGGAGCAGCAGTTTCCACGGGGGCAGGCTTCCTGGTAAAATCAAGACCCATATTTATCTTCCTCTCCTGAATATATTCCACCCATTGGGGTTTTGGATGACGATGTTGTTCAGATCCGGGATGGTCAGATCATAGACGTAATCCCCAATCTGATGCTCCACCAGGGGGCTGGTATTATACCACTGGCCCAGGCACTGATAGCCCGTGGGTACAAAGCATACCACATCAAAACCAACCAGATGAAGGAACGCCAGAATGATGGCATCCTCCTTGGATGCGGCGGTTTCCCCGGTGTTGATACAAAGCACTTTGGGATTCTTCTTGGTAAAATCAAACTGCTGAATCATCCGGATCAGTTCTTTTTTCAGATTCAGAATGGTAGCCACGATCTGGTATTCCGTGCCGTTTTCAAAGGTGCCCCGAATCATACGCTGATCGATGAGGGTTTGCAGTTTGTTGAAGATATGCTCCTGTACCTCAGCCCGGAAAAGGGCAAAGGGATAGTTGCGGTGATTCTTGATCTTTTCCCGCTGGATTTTTCCGTTGCGGAAGAATTCCACCACGCTGGATGCAGTAAAATCGGTGCCCACCGGGTGATAGAAGGGGAAGCCCTTGATTACGTGGGCGTTGGGAGTCATCAGTTTTTTCACCGATTGCCAATACGTCCGCTGATCCCCGTTTTTGATGCCGCTTACCTGGGCAAAAAGCACCGGCAGCATCACGGTTTCATTCACGGTATTGAATCCGGGACGGTATTTCAGTTCCTGATCCCAATAAAGGGAAATTTCCTCATAGGTAGAATCCAGCAGCAGCGCCTGGGCCACATCAAATTGCCGATCCCGATACAGACCGGTATTGTGATAAAGGGTGCTGTCCAGATCATGTTCCGCATTGGAGGCAGCGGTATTGATGCGCACCTGGCCGTTCTCCCGGGGCAGATGGCGGATCACCAGACTCTCCGCAAATTTCTGCACAAACAACATAGGATCCTGCAAAATGCAGGCTTCTTCCAAATTGGGGCAGAGTATGATCACGTCCACAGGCAGCTTAGCCATCATCCGCAGGAAGAGCGCCTCCCGCTCCCCTTTGCAAGGGCCCAGATGGATGAGGCATCCCAGCTTCTTGGGCTGCCATCCCTCCAACAGGGCGGGATAATACCGCTTGAACCAGCAGAGCAAATACACCGCCGTATTGACGATCTTGTTGACGTTGACGCCCGGCTTTTTACTTTCCTCCTCCAGCACTTCCATGAAGGCCTTTACCGCCAGATTCTGCAATCCTAGGGCCACACCGCCCCGGAAATTATCCGCAAGATGGTTGATGGCCGTATTGATTGTGGGATAGTTCTGACGGCGGATCTGGGCGATCTCGTCAGATGTAGGCGGCGCGATCCCCTCTTCCAGGATCAGGGTCTTCCTGCCGCCTTCCTTTAACCTCAGATGCATCTGAAGCAGTTCGTTTGGATAAGTCAGCTTATCCTCCACACCCTCCATCCGCAAGAAGCAGGTGTAGATCAGCTTCTCATCGGTGCCTCTGCCGCCACAGGGCGTAACGATGTTTTCAAAGGTATTGCCCCCATCCATCCAGGCGTTGGGGCAAATCACATACTCCGTCCTGGGAATCTGCAAAGGCTGTTCCCGGATAGGCTGGGCCGGACGGGGCGGAATCGCAGATGTGGGGGCGGCAACAGGCCGTTGAGGAGGAGCAACCGGCGGCCGATTCATGGGCTGCGGCGCTGTCCGCTGGATATTCACCCGAGGCTGAGGAGGCGGAGCAGGCACAGGCGCGGCCGTGCCGGGCCGCTGCAGATTCACTCCGCCGCTTGCAGGTGCCGCGCCGGGACGCTGCAGATTCACTCCGCCGCTTGCAGGTGCCGCGCCGGGACGCTGCAGATTCACTCCGCCGCTTGCAGGTGCCGTGCCGGGACGCTGCAGATTCACTCCGCCGGAAGGATTGGAAGAAACAGGACGCTGCATGGCCATCTGGCGATTCACATGCTCCTTATACAGAGCATTGACGGAAAATCCCGCCGGGAAAGGCCTGGCACCCGGCAGCTGCACCAAATCAGAATACTCACCCCGAGGATCCAGTTTCAGATAGGCATCGTCGCCTCCGCACTGAATGAACAGAATATCGCACCCGGCGTTGCAAAGAATGGTGAAAAAATTCAGTTCAAAGGCAGTCATTTCCCCCTGGTAAAGCACCAGCGGAATGTTTCCGCTGCCTAGTTTCACCGCCACCCGCTCAAATTTGAAATAAAGCCAGCACATAAAGCGGGTATAGGCGTTTTTCAACATACCCAGGGTTTTGCCTGCCAACTCCATCTTTTTCAAGGTATCAAAGAGCGCCTGAGCCATGCCCTGCTGCTGGGTATGATTCATCCGGGGCAGCCATTTGCCCATATTTCCGGCAATAAAGGGGATTTCCAGACGGAAATCCATACCGAGCATTTCGTTATAATAGGCCAAATTGGCGTCTGTAGGATTGGGGATCTTCCCCTCCATGATCACGCCGCTTTGCCGTGCCGCCTCATACAGGCGGATCAGTTGATTCTCTGCGGCGCTGCTGTATCCGTTCAGCCGAAGGAAATAGGCCTCCTGCCGATTGGGGGTAAGCAGCGCCTGCATATCACTTGCGTGGCCGCGTCTCACCTGTGTTCATCCCTTCAATAACGATTCATTTTCCAGTGATTCATCAAGAAGCCCAGTACGGCGCCCACAATACCGCCCACGATATGGGCCATATAGGAAATATTGCCCTGAACGGTGATGGCCTGATAAACCTGCTGGCCGATGTAGAGCCCGGCCACCAGGATGAAGGTGACGGGGATATTCTTATCCTTGGCGCTGGTAATGGAAGCCAACAGAATCAGAGCAAATACCACGCCGCTGGCGCCCAGCAGCATCACGCCGGGGAAGAAGATATACTGGATGAGCCCAGTAATCAGGGCGGTGGCCAACACCAGAAAAATGGTATTGGCAGTGCCGTATTTTTCCTCCAGCATGGGCCCCAGGATCAGGAAATACATGATATTGCCCAGGAAATGATCCCAATCCGCATGACCGAACACATGCCCGAAGAAACGAACGTAAGTGAGCGGATCCAGAAGGGAAGAATTATATACGCTGAAAACCAGCCGGGTGGATGCCTGTCCTGTGATCCAATCCAGCAGCATGGCAATCAGGCAAATACCGGTAAAGCCCAGCACCGCCGGGGAATTAAAGCTGATTTTCAATTTTTTACCGTTCTGGCTCATATTCTTTCTCCTTTTGTATGATGGGCCATATGTGCGACAGCCGAGCAAAGCGTTTTCCACGCCTGCCCGGCAAATCCGCAATAATTTAATTGACCACTGGAATGAGAAAAGTCCCATCTGTATGGGACCATTATTTTATACGTTCACGCCGTAATTGACGCACAGGGCAGCAAGACCGCCCTGGAAACCGCTGCCGATAGCATTGAATTTCCATTCGCCGTTGTAGCGGTACAGTTCACCCACCACCACGGAAGTTTCAATGGAGAAATCTTCACCCAAGTCAAAGTGAATCAATTCTTCCCCATTATCTTCATTGACAATGCGAATGAAAGCATTTTCCACCTGACCAAAATTCTGGTGGCGCACTTCGGGATCATAGATGCACACGGCAAAGGTAACCCGTTCAATATGGGCGGGCAGCAGGGCCAGATTCACCTTGATCACTTCGTCATCCCCATCACCGGCCCCGGTGAGGTTATCGCCCATGGATTCCACGGCACCAGAAGCATGGCGCTTGTTGCCAAAGAATACGAAATCGTCATCAGAGCCCACTTTGCCATTGCCCTGAAGCATAAAGGTCACGGCGTCCAGGTCGAAATCATAGCCTCCGTCATAACGGTTGGTATCCCAGCCCAGGCCCACATGCAGCCGCTGAAGGCCGGGATTCGTCTTGGTCAGATCAACTTTTTGTCCCTTGCTGAGATTAACAGGCATGGTATTTCCTCCTTAATGATCCATTGCTGATGCAAATTGATTACAGTTTATATGTCATTCTACCACAATATCCGGTCTGCGTCAACATCCCGCCCGGTTTAGGAGCGGCTGCGGCAGATGGCGTCCGAAAGCGCGGCAAAATCCTGCAGACTCAGGGTTTCACCTCTGGCGCCGGCGGGCAGGGCGCCTTCCCCCATCCAAGCCGCCGCCTGCTCCCTGGGCACCCGGAAAGAGGCGATTAGATTATTTTCCATGGTCTTGCGGCGCATGGCAAAGGCCGCCGCCGCCACCCGAAAGAACATCCCTTCATCCAAAGGCGCTACAACCGGCCGTTCCCGGCGGGGCATCACCACAAATGCGCTGTCCACTTTGGGCGGCGGAGTAAAAAGGCAGGCAGGCACATCCAGCACAATCTGAGGATTGAATGCATATTGAGACCGCACCGCCAGCATACCGTAGCCCTCTTCTCCAGGCCGGGCCACAATTCGCTCCGCCGCTTCTTTTTGAACCATCACACTGATGGATTGAATGGGCATCTGCGATGTGAGCAGCAGATTCATCAATTCGGTAGTGAGATAATAGGGGATATTGGCCACCACATGGAAGGGGCCCAGTTCCCCGGTGATTTCCGGCAGATTCAGCCGCATCACGTCCCCATGCACCAGCCGCACATTGCCGCACTTTTGCAGCACCACCCCCAGAATGGGCAGCAGCGCATCGTCAATCTCAATGGAAATCACCTTTTTGCAGCGGCGGGAAAGCACCTGCGTCATTCCCCCGGCCCCGGCCCCGATTTCCAGCACACAGTCTTCCGGACCCACGCCGGACAGATCCACCAATTGTTCAAACAGCGCTTCATCCGTCAGGAAATTCTGGCCCAGGCTGCGCTTATGGTGGAATTCCCCGGGCTTGCCTTTTTTCTGTTTCATGTAAGCTCCTTGATCGCATCGGCTATCCTGCGGGGATTATCCGCCCGAAAAAACGCGGTGCCCATCACCAGATGATTGGCTCCGGCCCGGACCAGCAGCGCAGCATTTTCTGCATTCACGCCCCCATCCACAGAAATCACGCCGGTAAAGCCTGCACTGCGCAGCAGACGGATCTTTTCCACTTGTTCCGGCATAAATTTCTGCCCGCCAAATCCCGGTTCCACCGTCATGATGAGAATGTGATCCACCGTATTCAGATAGGGAAGCAGATTTTCTGCCGGTGTTTTGGGTTTTACGGACAGGCCGCAGCGCATGCCTGCCCGGCGGATTGCCCCCATGGCACCGGGCACATCCTCCAGCACCTCCAGATGCAGCGTCAAGGTATGGGCCCCGGCATCGGCAAATACCTGTACATAATCCAAAGGGTTATCCATCATCAGATGCACATCCATGGTGCATGCAGGATGCGCGGCCTTCACCGTTTTGCACAGGGAGGGGCCAAAGGACAAATTGGGTACAAAATGGGCGTCCATCACATCGAAATGCAGGGTGCTCACCCCGCAGTCCATCATCATTTCCACCTCTTTGCCCAGATGCAGCAGATCGGCCGCAAGCAGGGACGGCGCCAGTTCAATCATATCGTTCCCTCCATGCCTGGCGGCACTCCGCCAGCAATGTATGGTATCGTTCCAGCCGTTTGGGATGAATACGCCCTTCTTTCCCGGCCGCCAATACCGCGCAGCCCGGTTCGCTGCCGTGATAGCAGGGAGAAAAGCGGCATTGCCCTTCATAGGACACAAACTCCGGATAATAATCCCTGAGCAGCACGGGATCAAATACCTCTTCCATCTCCAGCAGACTGAAGCCGGGGGTATCAATCAGGCGGATGCCACCCCGGGTAAACAGTTCGCAATGGCGAGTGGTATTCTTTCCCCGCAGGATTTTCTGGCTGATGTCTCCTGTTTCCACTTTGAGATCAAAAAGGGCATTGAGAAGGGTGGATTTTCCCACCCCAGACTGGCCGGAAAAACAACAGGTTTCCCCCTCCAGCCGCTGCATCAATTCTTCCGTATACAGGCCCCGGGCGGCGCTGACGGACAGCACCTCCATCCCAGCGTCCCGATACATATCCTTTGCCAGCTGCAGCACCTGATCATTTTCATCCAGATCGGCCTTGTTAATAATCAGCAGAGGCTTTAAATGCTGCTTAGCAGCATAAATCAGCAGTTTATCCACCAGCATCCAATCAGGGGCCGGCTGGGGCGCCATGACGATGCACAGCAGCGTCACATTGGCCACCGGCGGCCGCAGACATTGGCTGATACGGGGCAGGATTTCCTCAACCCAGCCATGTTCATCGCTGATGTCTCCAGGGGTAAACACAATCCTGTCCCCAACCAACGGCGACAAGCCCTGACGGCGGAATTTCTTTTTGGCCCGGAGCACATATTCATCACCCTGATCATCACGGACGGTATACAGCCCGCCCCGGCCCCGGATAATGGTTCCTTCCATCAATGGTTTCCTCCTTCAGGCAGGGATGCATCCCCGCCTGCATCAGATACGATTGCTTCCTGGGCCTCTACGTATATGGCCAGGATCACATCAATCTGATCTTCCATTACCTGCTGGCCCGATTCGTAGCGGGTGCCGGATTTATCGCTGTATTCCAGGGCGGCAATACGATTGAGCTGAGAGTCATCGGTAGTGGGAATCTGACGAATTTCCTTACAATTGATCCTGAGCTTCTGGATCAGCAGCATGGCCTCAGTATAATCCATATTGACCAGATCGGGAAGGGTTACGCTGCCGCCGCTAAGGATCACCAAAATGGGCTCGTTATCAGGCAGGATTTCCCCAGGCAGGGGATTTTGCTCCAATACCGTATCCCAAGGAGAGGAGGACATCCGCCGCTCGCCATAGATCACCAACGTAAGTCCCATCTTTTCCAGAAGCGCCCTGGCCTCTTCCACCGGCATATCCGTCAGCTTCGGTACTTCCTTTTCCGAAGGCCCGGTGGAAATCCACAGCGTGACCGAATCCCCCTTACGCATCTGGGTATCAAATGCCGGTTCCTGCTTGATGACGTATCCCGCCGGCACAGATTCATCACTGATCCGGTAGGTATCCCCTGCCAGCCCCTTCCGCTGCAGCTCCCGAATGGCATCGGCTTCCGTTTCCTCGATACAATAGGGCACCTGGACGATATTCATGATTTTATCAAAAATCATCCAGGTGGCAATGCCAAGGCCAATCAGCATCACCGCCGCAGCCGCCGCTGTAATAATGCGGTTACGGATTTTCCGCTTGCGGATATGGATGGTAGACTGACGCCCTGTAGGCGTAGAAAGAGAGGGAATGGGTTTATCCGGCAGCCGCCCCAGCCAGGTGCCATCCGGCTCCTGCAAGGCGCGCTGCAGATCCTGGGCCATTTCCAGAGCGCTCTGATAGCGCATCTCCGGCCGCTTTTCCATGGCTTTGGCCACCACCCGCTCAATCGCAGGGGGGATGGCCGGGTTGAACTCACTCATGGGCCTTGCCTTCAGGCTGATATGCTGCAGGGCCACTGCCACCGGGGTTTCTCCATCAAAGGGCGGTTGACCTGTGATCATTTCGTAAAGCGCCACCCCAACACTGTACAGATCGCTGGAGAAGGTGACACTTTCGCCCTTGGCCTGTTCCGGCGAAAAGTAATGGACGGATCCCATCACCATATCATCGGTGCTGATGGTATTACTGCCCGCCACCCGGGCGATGCCGAAATCCGCCACCTTGATATGGCCATCGGAATGTACCAGAATATTCTGGGGTTTAATATCTCTGTGAATAATGCCGTTTTTATGGGCATGCTGCAGCGCAGAAAGAATGCGGATACCGATCTGAGCAGCCACATTATAAGGCAGGGCGCCTTTCTGGCGGATGACCTCTTTCAAGGTGCGACCCCGCACATACTCCATCACCAGGAAATGGATTTCTCCATCCCGGCCCACATCCAGCAGATTCACAATATTGTGGTGATTCAGTTTGCTGGCGGTGGTAGCCTCCCTTTGAAAACGGCCCAGAAACTCCTTGTCCTGATTAAACTCCGGCCGCAGGATTTTTACCGCCACGGAATGGCCGGTTCTGCGGTCCATGGCCCGGTAAACCAGCGCCATACCGCCCTTACCCACCATTTCCACCAGTTCATAACGATTGTCCAGCACGCGTCCGATCATGCCGTCACCTCCGCAATCACCAGGGAAATATTATCTTTCCCGCCGCCCTCCAGGGCCAATTGCAGCATCATATCCGCCGCTTCCTCCAGCGGCGTGCGAAGCAGAATGGCCAGCATGGTTTCATCGGAGACGTATTCATACAGCCCATCGGAGCAGATCAGATATTTATCGCCGGGGCGCTTATCCAGAATTTCCACATCAGCCTTGATGGTTTCGGCCCCGCCCAGGGCCTGGGTGATCACGTTGCGGTAGGGATGGCGCAGAGCTTCCTCCTGGGTGATCAGGCCCTGGCGCATAAGATCGCCCACCATGGAATGATCCTGGCTCAGCAGGGCGATCTGGCCGTTGCGGATCCGGTATGCCCGGCTATCCCCCACATGACCCATGATAATTTCCTGATCATCTTCCCAAATGACGGTGAGGGTAGTGCCCATGCCGCTCAGGTTCACATCGGCAGTCTGTTCCTGATAGATCATCAGGTTTACCTCTTCGATGCCCCCCTGCAGCAGATCAACCGATGGCATGGCCCCCTCCAGTACCCGCCCCAGCAGCAGCGCCGCCATCCGGCTGGCCACGTCCCCGGCGTTGTGGCCGCCCATACCGTCAGCTACGCCGTACAATCCGTGTTCCCCCGGCTGCACAATCAGCGCATCCTGATTGGATGCGCGCACATTGCCCTGATGGGTTCTGGATGCTACCCGCATGGTTATTCCTCCTGTAACACTTTCTTTCTCAGCTGGCCACAGGCGCCTTCGATATCATCGCCCATTTCCCGGCGGCGGGTGGCGGATATATGGCGCTTTTCCAGGACAAAAAGAAATGCCTTCACTTGTGTTTCCGTAACACCGAACAGATTGCGTTCCTTTACAGTATTAAGGGGGATCAGATTCACATGGCACTGCATCCCCCGCAGCAGCCGTGATAATTCTTCTGCATTTTCTTCCGCAGCGTTGACGCCGTCCACCAATGCGTATTCAAATACCACTCGGCGGCCGGTTTTTTCGATATAGTAGCGGCAGGCGTCCAGGGTTTCCGCCAGGGTATAGCGGGAAGCAATGGGCATCAGCTGCCTGCGAATTTCATCATTGGGGGCATGGAGAGAAAGGGACAGCGTGACCGGCAGCCCTTCCTCCGCAAACCGTTTCATTTGCGGCACCAGGCCGCAAGTACTCAGCGATATATGGCGCAGGCCGATATTCAGCCCTTCCGGATGGGAAACCAGCCGCAGAAAACGCACCACCTGATCGTAATTATCCATGGGTTCGCCGCTGCCCATGAGCACGATATTGTGTACCCGTTCCCCGTTCAGCTGGCGATTGGCACACTGCACCTGGCCCAGCATTTCCGCCGCCGTCAGATTGCGCACACACCCCTCCAGGGTGCTGGCGCAAAATTTGCAGCCCATCCTGCACCCCACCTGGGTGGAGATACACAGGGTTGCCCCGTAATGATAGCGCATCAGTACGCCCTCAATACAATTGCCGTCCCGAAGGGCGAAGAGGAATTTTTCCGTTCCATCCAGTTTGGATACCCGGCTTTCCCGGATGGAAACGGGCTGATCCACACCGTTTTCCGAAAGCTTCTGTCGGAGCGCCAAGGAAAGATTGGTCATTTCCTCAAATTTTGCTCCCTTATGCAGCCAGGAAAACACCTGGCCGGCCCGGAAGGGCTTTTCCCCCAGGTCGGAGAGCACTTTTTTCAGTTCATCGGGATACAATCCCATGAATTCAATCATCTTATTTCACCCTGCGCATCCGCGCAATAAAGAACCCTTCCACACCGTCCCGATGGGGCAAAAGCTGCAATCCTGTATCAGTATACTGGGCACGGAACTTTTCATCGAAGGAAGCAGGCAGGGGCATAATCTGAAATTCCGGATGCTTTTCCAGGAATCTTTTCACCTGCAGGCAGTTTTCTTCCGGCAGCATGCTGCAGGTAGAATAGACGAATGTGCCGCCGCGCTTCACATACCGGCAGCAGGTATCCAGCAGCTTTTCTTGGAGTTCGGCAAGTTCTTTCACCGATTCCGCCGTCATACGCTGCTTGATATCCGGTTTATTATCCATGACCCCAAGCCCGGAGCAGGGCGCATCCAGCAGCACCGCATCCATGGAGGAAACCAGATCTTCCTTCATCTGGCAGGCGTCCCGAACAATGGGACGCACATTTTCGATATTCAGCCGCTTCATCATGGCCCGGATCAGGTTGACCCTGTGCTCATGCAGATCCCAGGCATACACCCGTCCGGTACCCTGCATCATTTCCGCCAAATAGGCGGTCTTGCCACCGGGGGCAGCGCAGCAATCCAATACCTGCATGCCCCGCTTCACATCCAGTGCCTGGGCGGCCAGCATGCTGCTTTCCCCCTGAATGGAGAATTTGCCGGAAAGATAATCGGCATCCCTTGCGATTTCAGAAGCCATTCGCACCCGGAATGCGTGGGGCACGGCGCCCTTTTCCCATTCCCAGACCTTCTTGCTCAGAATGGCTTCAAATGCCTCGTCGGTACAAAGCATCAGATTGGGCCGAAGGGTGGTAAAATGGCTCTGATTGCGGTAAGCGCAAATCTCCCGGGCCATTTCAGGGCCGTAAGTGGAAAGCAGTTTTTCCGCCAGCCACTGGGGCACCGAATACATAATGGAAAGATAACGGGCGCCTTCCTCCGGCTGAGGCCATTTGATCTCATCCTTGCCCCGAATCATCCCTCGCAGCACCGCATTTGTAAGGCCGGTAAGGCCCTCCAGGCCCAGGCTGCGGGTTAGCTTCACGGCCTCGTCCACCACCGCATTATCGGGGATGCGATCATGGAACAGCAGCTGGCAGGCGCTGATGCGCAGAATATCCCGCACATTTTGCTCCAGCGCTTCGGCATCTTTAAGGAAGAAGCTGAGGGCATAATCGATGCGGATCAGGTTTTCCAGTGTGCGGTAAACAATGCTGGCGCAAAAGCGCTTATCCAGCTGCGTCAGATTGGCCTGGGAAAGCCGATCATCCAGGGACAAGGCGGCATAAGCATCCTTCCGGATAACATCCTGGAAAATCTCCAGCGCCACCTTCCGGGAATTGGTGGAGGGCAGCGCCGGATCAAGCTTTCTTTCCACAGGCTTGCGATCCACAGGCTTGCGATCCCGGGGCAGAAACTTTCCATCGGCAGGATTGCCAAAGGGCTTGCCAAAGGCAGGCTTTCCGTCACGGGCAGCAGGCTTGGCAAAAGGCTTGCCATCCTTGGAAGCGGGACGGCCAAAAGGCTTGCCATCCTTTTTATCGAAGGCACGGGCCGACTGTCCCCTGGCGTTCCCCACAGGCCGGGGCTTTTTATCGAATTTTTTTTCGAAAGCAGGGGTCTTTTTCTGCCCTTCAGGCTTCTTATCCATTGTTTTCTTCCTCTCCCTTTACGCAAACCTTGGCATTCAGCGGATGTCCCCGCAAATAATCCCTGGCGTTCATGCGCTTGCCCCCCTGGGCCTGCATATCCACAATACGCACATAATTTTCATCGGCAGCGATCACCAAGCCGGCCTTGGGATCGGCGCTGATCACCGTACCGGGGGCATGGCGCTCGCCCTGCACTTCCTCTGCCGTCCAGACTTTCAATATTTCCCCATTATCCAGCAGCATATAGCATCCAGGCCAGGGGGTCAGCCCCCGCACCCGGCAGACGATACTATGGGCGCTCATCCGCCAGTCAATTTCCCCCATTTCCTTCTTCAGCATGGGGAAATAGCTCATTTCCACTTCATTCTGGGGCACCCGAGGGCAATCCCCAGCCTGGATGCGGCGAATGGTTTCCAGCAGCAATGCTGCACCCACAGGGGCCATCCGGGCGGTCAGTTCCTCCGCCGTTTCCCCGGGCAGGATCTCCATTTTCTTTTGAAGCAGAATATCCCCGGTATCCAGGCCCTTATCCGTCATCATGGTGGTGACGCCTGTAACCGTCTCCCCTTCCATAATGGCCCAGTTAATGGGGGCAGAGCCCCGGTATTTGGGCAGAAGAGAAGAATGTACGTTCACAGTTCCGATGGTGGGAATATCCAGAATTTCCTGGGACAGGATCTGGCCAAAGGCAGCAGTAACACACAAATCGGGCTTGAGAGCGCGCAGATCCTCCACCCCGTCGATGCGGATTTTCACCGGCTGGAATACAGGAATGCCATAAGATAGGGCACATTCCTTCACAGGGCTCTGCTGCATTTTATTGCCTCGCCCCTTGGGCTTATCAGGCTGGGTGAACACGCCCACCACCTGATACCCCGCTTCCACCAGGGCCTTCAGGGAAGGAACGCCGAATTCAGGGGTGCCTAAAAAAACGATGCGCATCAATCGTTCTCCTCGTCCTCATCAAAAATTTCATATTCCATCTTATCCACATATACGATGCCGTCCAGATGATCGATCTCGTGGCACAAAGCACGGGCCATCAGGCCTTCGCCGGTGATTTCGAAGGGCTTGCCCTTGCGATCCTGTGCCTTCACCGTCACCTTATTAGGACGCACCACATGTCCCCGGCGATTGGGAACGCTCAGGCACCCTTCGGCTCCGGCCTGTTCGCCTTCTGCAGCAATGATTTCAGGATTGATTAATTCGATCAGCCCTTCGCCGATATCGATCACCACCACCCGGCGCAAAATGCCCACCTGAGGAGCAGCCAGGCCCACGCCGTCGGCCTTATACATGGTATCTGCCATGTCCCGTAGCAGCAGCCACAGGCGCAGATCAAATTTTTCCATCGGTTTGCTGATTTTCCGCAGCACGTCATCGCCCAGCTTAACAATTTTTCTGACCATTTTATCCTCCTGATTACGCAAGGGATGCAGGATTGATTTCCAGCACCACCCGTGCGGCATAATCCTCCCCGGCCATTTCCTGCAGCCGGGATAAAATTCCGTCGGTATCGGGATGATTGAGCAATTTCATCAGCACATGGGCCCGTGCCCGATCCTGAATGCGATTGATAGGCGCTTCATCCGAGCGGATAAACAGGATGCGCCTGCCCAGGGGCGTATCGGAAAACTCCTTTGTCACCCGCTCCCTCAGCATTTCAGCCGTAGCCTTTGCCACTTCCATTTCCTTTGCCTCGCAAAGGAAGCGGGCCATCATGGTAAAGGGGGGATACAGATCGGCCTTTCGCCGCTGAAACTCCCGGTCAAAATACGCCCGGTAATCCTGGGTAGCAGCCCCGGCGATGGCATAGTGATCGGGCTGATAGGTCTGGATCACCACTTCCCCCGGCCTTTCCCCCCGACCGGCCCGGCCGGCCACCTGCACCAGCAGCTGGAAGGTGCGTTCCGGCGCGCGGTAATCGGGGAAATTCAGCGTCAGATCCGCCATCACCGCCCCAACCAAGGTGACCCTTGGGAAATCCAGCCCTTTGGCAATCATCTGGGTACCCAGCAGAATCTTCGCCTGCCCGGCCCGGAACCGATCCACCAGTTCAAAATGGGCGTTCTTGCCGCCGGTGGTATCCACATCCATCCGGATCACCCCGGCGCCCGGGAAGCGCTTGTTCAGTTCTTCCTCTACTTTCTGGGTACCCGTACCCATGGGACGGATATAGGTGCTCTGGCAGGCGGGACAGGTTTTCGGCATGGGCCGGACAGCCCCGCAATAATGGCAGCGCAGCGTCTGATCCACGCTGTGATAGGTCATAGAAACGTCACAGCGGTCGCAGCGAATGGTTTCGCCGCACTTGCGACAGTTGACGGAGCTAGCATACCCTCGGCGGTTAATGAAGAGCATGGCCTGCTGCCCCTTACCGATGCAGTCATCCAGTTTCTGCAGCAGCAGATTGGAAAACATGCCGTGATTGCCCAAGCGCAGCTCCTTGCGCATATCCACAAGATGAATTGTTGGCAACGGCCGGTTCAGCACCCGATGGGGCATCTCCAGCAGCATATAATCTCCCCGGCGGGCCATGGCATAGGAATAAATGCTGGGGGTGGCGCTGGAAAGCAGCGCCACGGCATTTTCCCGCTTGCCGCGGGAAACCGCAATCTCCCGGGCGTCATACTGAGGGAAACGATCGGAAAGATAGGTCTGCTCATGCTCCTCATCCACGATGATCACACCCAGATTATCCACCGGGGCAAACACTGCCGACCGGGCGCCGATGACGATCCGTGCATCTCCGAAGCGGATGCGGCGCCATTCATCAAATCGTTCCCCTGGCGAAAGGCGGGAATGGAGCACCGCCATGGTATCCCCGAAGCGAGAACGGAACCAGTTGATCATCTGGGGCGTGAGCACAATTTCCGGCACCAGGATGATGGCGCCCTTTCCCATGGAGAGGGCCTTGCGCACCAGGCGGATGTATACTTCCGTCTTGCCGGATCCCGTCACCCCATGCAGCAGGAAAGGCTTTTGCGGGGCATGCAGCGCCGGAATCAGTTCAGATAATGCCTCCGTCTGTTCATCCGTCAGCTCCGGATCCGGGGACGCATCAGCACTGCCGTAATAAGGCGACCGCAGCGCCTCCTTTTCATATACCTGGATCATTTCCTTTTCCACCAGGAATTGAAGGGCAGGCCGCACATCCCGGATCATGGCCCTCAGTTCCTCCAGGGAGTGTGGCCGCCCATCAGATAAAAGGGTCAGCAGCAGCTTCCGCTTGGCGGAGCGTCCCTGGCGGCTGATAGCCTCCTCTACCTGATCCTGAGGAATAAGAAGCTTTACATATTCCTCAGTTTTTACTTTGATTCTGCCGCCCCGCATTTCGGCGGGCAGCATCAGCCGCAGCGCCTCGCACAGGGGGCAATGGGCCTTCTGGCGGATTTCCCAGGCCAGTTCCATCAGTTCGGGCAGCAGGGCAGGATAATCCTCCAGCGTGGAAAGGATGGGCCTGATCTTGCTTTCGTCATAGCCGGGATCATCCTTCAATCGGATGACGAACCCTTCCTTTTCCCGGGGGCCAAAGGGCACCTTCACCCGCATCCCCGGCTGCACAGGCATCATATCCGGCACGGCATAGGTGAATACGCGGTCCACCTGCTCGGAAGCAATATCCACGATGATTTCCGCGTACACCCTATCCCTCCCTTAGCGATTGTGCAGTTTCAGGGCGCGATGGAGCAATTCCTCCGCCACCTGGGTCTTTTGCATGCAGGGCAGGGATTCCATGCCCTGATGCGTGATAAAAGTGACGATATTGGTATCCACGTCAAAGCCTGCGCCGGGGACGGTGACGTCATTGGCCACAATCATATCCAGATTCTTCTTCTTAAGCTTCCCCTGAGCATTTTCCAATACATCATTGGTTTCCGCCGCAAAGCCGATCAGCGTCTGCCCCGGGCGCTTTCTTTCGCCCACGGCCCTGGCCACGTCAGGGGTCTGCTTCAGGGTGAGGGTCATATTCCCGTCCATTTGCTTTTTGATTTTTTCATCCGCCACCGTTTCCGGGGTGAAATCCGCCGGGGCAGCAGCCTGAATAATGATATCGGCATTCCCGCAGCGGCTGATCATTTCATCATACAGATCCTGTGTGGACAGAATCTTTACCCCTTCCGCCCCCTGAGGGATGGAAAGATTGGTAGGCCCGGTAATCAGCGTCACCTTCGCTCCCCGTCGGGCAGCCGCTTCCGCGATGGCATAGCCCATCTTTCCGCTGGAACGGTTGGAGATATAGCGTACAGGATCCAGCTTCTCCTGGGTGGGGCCCGCCGTTACCAACACCGAAAGCCCCGCCATATCCTGGTTGGGGCTAAGGATTTCTTCAATTTTTGCAAAGATTTCCGCAGGCTCGCTCATTCTGCCGGCGCCGGTATCCCCGCAGGCCAGATAACCGCCCTCCGGTCCCACAAAACATACGCCCCGCTTTTTCAGGATTTCCGCATTTTCCTGGGTGGCAATATTCTCCCACATGCCTGTATTCATGGCAGGAGCGATGAGGATGGGGGCACGTGTGGCAAGTACGGTGGTGGACAGCATATCATCGGCAATACCGTGGGCCATTTTGGCCATGATATTGGCGGTTGCGGGGGCAATGACAAAAAGATCCGCGCGCTTGGCCAGGGCCACATGCTCCACTTCCCAGGTATCGGGCCGCTTGAAGGTATCGGTAACCACCGGATGGTTGGACAGGGTTTCGAAAGTCAGGGGCGCTACAAATTCGCAGGCGTTTTTCGTCATGATGACGAAGACATCCGCCCCTGCCTTCCGCAGCCGGGAGCAAAGATCACAGGCCTTATAGGCAGCGATGCCTCCCGTAATTCCCAGTACGATCTGCTTCCCTTCCAATGCCTTCATCTGCATCAGCCTTCTTCATCTTCCAGATTGCGCCGATAGGTGAGCAGACCCCTGTTGATTTCGTCCACGGCGATGGAAACGGGCTTCTTATCCTTGGGATCGATGAGAGGCTGGGCGCCCCCCACCAGTTCCCGGGCGCGCTTGGCGCTTTCAACAACCAGGGTATACCGGCAATCTACCTTTTCGCACAGTTCATCAATAGCAGGCTTGTTCACAGACATTTTTTGTTCCTCCTTTTATTCTATCACAGGAATATACCTGGCAGTACGCTGTTTTTCGGCTGCGATGATGGCAGAAACCTGCTGATAGGCCAGTTCCAGATCATCATTGACCACCGCATACTGGTACAGATGCATTTGTTCGATTTCACCCCTGGCATTGCCCAAGCGGCGTTCAATTTCCCTGGGATCATCGGTGTTGCGGGTATGCAGCCGCACCCGAAGCGCCTCATAGGAAGGGGGCAGAATAAAGATAGATACGCAGTCGGGGCGCTGGCGCATCACTTCTTTTGCGCCCTGAGGATCGATATCCAATACCACGTTCAGGCCCTTATCCATCAGCTGCTGCACCTGGGATTTTAGGGTACCGTAGCGGTGTGCGTGCACAGTGGCATGCTCCAGGAAAGCATCCTCCGCCAACAGCCGATCGTATTCCGCCTCAGAAATAAAGTGATAATGTACCCCGTCGATTTCGTTATCCCGCTGATAGCGGGTGGTGGCGCTGACGGAAAACGTGAGACTGGGATCCTCTGCAAGCAATCGTTCGCAAATGGTGCCCTTGCCCGTGCCCGAAGGCCCGGAGATGACGATCAGCATGCTCTTTCTTTCTTCCTTCATTTGCCTTTCCCCTCCTCCGTATCGCTTTGGATACGGCCCGCAATGGTTTCCGGCTGAACGGCGGAAAGCACCACATGGCCGCTGTCCATCATCAGTACCGCCCGGGTGCGGCGGCCCGCCGTGGCATCCACCAGCATTCCTTTTTCCCGGGCTTCATTGATTATTCTTTTCACCGGTGCCGAATCCGGGGTAATTATGGCAATAATTCTTTCCGCTGTGACCAGATTGCCAAAGCCGATGTTCAGCAGCTTCATTGCAAATCACTCCACATTCTGCACTTGTTCTCTCAGTTTTTCAATTTCGCTCTTGGCCGCAACCACCAGTTTGGTGATCCGTGCGTCAGAGGCCTTGGAGCCGATGGTGTTCACTTCCCGGTTCAGTTCCTGCACCAGGAAATCCAGCCGCCGCCCCACTTCGCCGTTCCCGGATAGCGCTTCCTTTACCTGATCAAAATGGCTGATCAGCCGGGATAATTCTTCGTCAATGGCGCAGCGATCGGCCATCAGGGCCACCTCCTGATAGAGGCGCTGCTCATCCAGTTCCTGAACGCCCAGTTCGGATAGCCGCGCTTTCAGCTTTTCCTGATAGATCCGGGGCACTTCCGGGGCAATCCGGGCGATTTCATCCCGGAGGGAGGCAACCTCGTCAAGATGCAGGGAAAGATCCTGGCGCAGAGCCTCTCCTTCCCGACTGCGCATATCTTCCACATCGGAAAGAGCCGCTTCCATGGTATCCAGCAGCAACTGCAGCACCGCTTCCTGGTCTTCTTCCGCCACGGTCACCTGCATTACATCGGGCTGCGCTGCGATAAAGGAAGCCAGATCAATTTCCCCGGTGCCGTTGAGGATCCGGCCGATCCGGGCAACAGCATCCTGATACTGGGAAACCAGTCCTTCATCCACCCGGACGATCCGGGCGTCGGCCCGGAGATTAAGATAGGTCACATTCATATCCACATGGCCGCGGCGCAGACGCTGGGACAGCTTTTTGCGCACCGCTTCCTCCGCAAAGGAAAGAGCCCGGGGCATTCTGAGGGACACATCCAGAAAACGGTGATTCACCGTCTTGATTTCCACCGTCATTTCCCGTCCGTCCCGGCTTACCAGCCGCCGACCGTAACCCGTCATGCTTCTCATGGGCAAAATCCCTCCTTAAACCTTGTAATTATACCATACAAAGCCGGCCGCTGAAAAGCCCAAATTTTGATTTTCAGCAAGATTCGCAAACTTTCCAGAAAAGATTTCACCATCCCGCCACTTCATTTGCAAATCATTTGCGAATGGCCTGCCACCAGCTGTTTTTTCGAATCCAGGGGCTTTCCCATCCGTTTCGTGCATAGCTGCGGAAGGCCCGCCTGGCTTTCCGTTTCTGCCGGTGCTTATCCTTGTCCCATTCCAGAATATACATGCAGCGCATCCCTCCTTTTTACAGTCAGGATGCGCCGTCTGGATGGATTTTATAACCGTATTTATACTTTCTTGTTCTTCCATTTGCCGCTGTTGAACCTAGGATAGAGCAGCACTACCCGGAGCACGATTTCAGACAGGCCGAAAATCCAAGTCCCCGTCAGGCCAAGATGCAGCACATTCACCGCCAGCACCGCCATGATGGGCCGAACCACGCTGACGCAAGTGGTGGACACCATGGCAACATACAGATTATCCCCTGCTCCCCGAAGGCTGCTGGACAGCACCACAGCCGTGGTCTGGAAGGGCTGCACCGCCGCCAGTACAAACATGGTCTGGGCGGCGTACTCAAGCACCTGGCCGGCGTTTTCCGTATTTGCGCCGATGAACAAGCCCGCCAGCTGATAGCGGAAGATGATGATGGAGGCGCCCAGCAGGATGGCCACCACCATGGCATACCGCTGGCACACTTTACCGTAGATCATGGATAGATCCGCCCGCTTACGGCCCAAATTCTGGCCCACCAGCGCCGTCCCCGCCACGCCAAAGCCGTCCCCGAAGGTGAAGGAAAGATTCAGCAGCTGCATGCAGATCTGATTGGCAGCATACATGGTAGTGCCCAGAGAAAAGAGAATGCGGCCGTAGATGAAAAAGCCGAACCGCACACCCAATTGCTCAATGGCGGCGTTGCCACCCACCTTGACGATGGATTTCATGGCGTCCTTCTCAAAACGCCACTTATCCCGGATGGAGATATGCAAATATCCTTTCCACTTTCCGCCAATGAGCAGCGTGCCAAGGGCCATCACAAAACCCACGCACATACCGATCACAGAGGCGATGGCGGCGCCCTTTACCTCCAGCCTGGGGAAGCCCAGATTGCCGCCAATCAGGCAGAAATTGAAAAATACGTTGGTCAGATTGCTGACCACATTCACCCACATGGTGATGCGGGTTTTGCCAATGCCCCGCTGGGCGGCGCAAATACACATGGAAAGGGCATTAATGGGAAGGGCATAGCTCATGATCCGGAAATAATCCACCGCATCACTGAATACTTTTTCGCTCTCCGCGCTATCGCCGCCCGCCAGGCGCATCAGCGGCTCCGCAAAGAACGTGGCCACCAGCATCATCACAAGGGATAAGAACAGGGCCAGCATCATGGCATTGCGTAATGTGCTGTTGGCCGCCTCCTGCCTCTCTTCCCCTTTTCTTCTGGCCACAATGGCGGTAACGCCCACATTCAGGGCAAAAAAGATGCACAGCAGCAGCATACGAGGCTGGGTAGGCAGCCCTACGGAGGACAGCCCCTCCGGCCCCAACACATTCCCCACCATCATGGTATCCACAGAGCCAATCAGGCTCATCAGCACCATTTCAATCACGCTGGGCAATGCAATGCGCCATACATCCCGGTAGGCCTGCATACCCTGGGGCAATTCACCCAGCACCTGATCCTTTTTCACAAAACACGCCGGCGTAAAAAAGCGGCGGAAGAATTGAATCATCTCCATTTCCCCCTTTCCCTGTCAAGCACAATTTAAACATAATTATATCATGCTTTTTCCCCTCTGTAAATTATTCCTGAGGAAAACTTGCCATTGGTTTTTTCGTCGCTTTTTGCTATAATAATATTGTATATATCATAAAAAGGAGCGCATACTATGAATGCAACCGGAAAATATATCACCGTGGATTATCAGGGCACACATTATGATATCTGCAATCAGCGCAGCCGGGAATGGAACCACCCCTACGAGTACCAGGGCTGCGGCGAAACGCTGAGCAATGCAGGATGCGGGATATTCTCCATCGCCCACGCCGCCTGCTTCCTGAATGGAGAGCGGGTGATCCCGGAGGAATTGGCAGATTTCTCCTGTGAGAACGGCGGCCGCGGCGACGACGGCACCGACCGGCCTGCATTACTGGCCGCCATGCAGGAAAAGGGAATGGCAGAAAAATGCGGCTTTTCCTACAATTTTGACGGGCTGCGCAACGATCTGGATACCCTGCACGATCATCTGATGCAGGGCAATGCCGCCCTGTGCAATCTTCGGGTGGGGCATATTGTGGCACTGACCGGCGCCCGAATCGTAAACGGCGAAAAGCAGGTACTGGCCGCCGATCCCTACAGCGAAAGCGCCGATCCCCGTGTGCGGGATGCAGTACGGGAATGCATCCCCGGCAGCGAAATCATCTCCCCCATCCGCAACCGGCAGGATCTGATCTGCGGCTGGCAGCAGACCCATGCCCTCTTTTGGGTGGCCCTGTCCACGGTGAGGGATTTCAATTTGCTGTATAAAATCAATGGCTGACAGGATAAAACCCCATCGTTCATCCGTTTATTCTGTGGAATCATTGGTTATTGAGGAGGATTTGCTTGAAAAAATCAGTCAAATGGCTCTGCCTTTTGTTGGTAATGGTGATGCTGCCCATCGCAATCCCCGCCCGGGCGCAAACCGTATCCGGTGTTGTGCGGGTGCTGCTCACCCGGCTGAATCTTACCAATCGGGTAGAAATTTCCCTGGACGGCAGTTATACTCTGGGCAGTATGGCCTTTCAGCGGGGCAGCGATCTGGTGATTTCCAGCGCCACCGGCACACTCATGGTCTACTATGAGGGCATGGCCTTTGACGCCGGCAAAACCCTTACCCTCACCCGGCATGCCGTTCCCCAGGGGGAAGAAAACGGCTTGCGCATCAACGGCGCCTATGAACTGCATCCCGGGGATCTGGTATTGACTATCAATAACGGCCATATCCGCCCGGTGCTGCATGCCCCTGTGGAGGAATATCTGCTGGGAGTGGTGCCATATGAAATGAGCGATACCTTCCCCTTGGAAGCCCTCAAGGCCCAGGCTGTGGCCGCCCGAACCTATGTGATGAAGCGTGTGGGCGCCCACGCCGATTATGACGTGGTGGATAACACCAACGATCAGGCATATTATGGCGTGAAGAAAGAAAACACCAGCGCAGTCCAAGCCGTACAGGAAACCAAAGGCGTCTGCGGATATTACAAGGGCCTGATGGCCAATTGTTACTATTCCGCCAGCAACGGCGGGCAAACCGAACTGGTACACCATGTTTGGGGCAATGACGGCGGGGATTACGGCTATCTGCAAATGTTCGATGATCCCTACGACGTGGAGAATAAAGAAAGCGTGGTCAAATCCGCCCTGCTGCCCAAGCGCATGGCCGATGCATCCGGCCTGGGCCGGCTGCAGGACGAAGTGCTGGGCCGACTGTCTGAAACCATGGAATCCATGGGCTATGACGGGGATGTGAACTACATCCGGGTGACAGGCATTGAAAACGCCGAAATGGCGGTCCCCCTCTATCAGGATTCCCCCTCCAAAGTCATGACCCTGCTGAAACTCTCCCTAAATGTGGAGGGCCGACGGCTGATTACGGAAGAGGTGGAAGAGGAAATCTCCATGTTTGCGCCGCCCCCAACCCCTGCGCCTCAGCCTCAGACCCGGGAAACCTGGACCAAAATGCAGCCGCTGGCCCAGCCGGTGGTGATTGCGCTGGATGTATTCCCCTTGGTGGAAAGCGCCCTTGGCCTGTCCATCAACGGCGGCAGCAATGAAATCATCACGGTCTCAGAAACGGATGATTATTTTGCGATTCAATCCCGCCGCTACGGCCACGGCGTAGGCATGAGCCAGCGGGGCGCCCAGTGCATGGCCCGGGATTACAATTGGACCTATGATCAAATCCTTCGTTTCTATTATCCGGGGATGGAACTGAAAACCCTTTCATATACCCATCAGCTTCCCAAAGCGCTGGAACAAAGCTTCCTTGTCACGCCCGGCCCGGCGGCCACACCCACACCCCGGCCCACCCCGGCGCCCCTCAAATCCACCCCTGCCCCCGGTCAATATACCGTATCGGTCACCAATATTGGGGTCAATTCCTATCTGAACATGCGCGCCGAAGCCAATACACAATCCGACGTGCTGCGGCTTCTCTATTACGGCCAGCAATTGATCGTCCTTTCTGATCTGGGGGATTGGCTGATGGTGCGCACGGATGACGTGACGGGCTACGTGATGGAAAGCTTCGTTAACCGAGACGACGCAAAATAAACCTACCGGACGATAAAACCTCCCTGCTCAAATGCAGGGAGGCTTTTTTACAGCATGTCCTTCAGGAATTGGCCGGTATAGCTGGCGCTTACCTGCGCCACTTCCTCCGGGGTGCCCTGGGCCACAATCCTGCCGCCGCCGTCGCCCCCTTCAGGGCCCAGATCAATGATATAGTCGGCTGTTTTGATGATGTCCAGGTTATGCTCAATCACCAATACGGTATTGCCTGCATCGGTCAATCGCTGCAGCACCTTGACCAGCCGGCTCACATCATCCATATGCAGGCCGGTGGTGGGCTCATCCAGCAAGATCATGGTGCGGCCGGTAGCCCTGCGGCTAAGCTCCGTAGCCAGCTTTACCCGTTGGGCTTCGCCGCCGGAAAGGGTGGTGCTGGGCTGACCCAGGCGCATATAACCCAGGCCCACGTCATAGAGCGTGCGCAGCTTCTGCATGATGCCCGTATGGGCTTCGAATACGCCCATGGCCTCTTCCACCGTCAGATCCAGCACATCAGCGATTGACAGGCCCTTGAATTTCACTTCCAGCGTTTCCCGGTTATACCGCTTGCCCCGGCACACCTCGCAGGGAACATAGATATCCGCCATGAAGTGCATTTCAATCTTTAATAAGCCATCTCCGGCGCAAGCCTCGCAACGGCCGCCCTTTACATTGAAGGAGAAGCGATTTTCCTTATAGCCGCGTATCTTTGCCTCCACCTGCTGGGCGAAAACCTTGCGGATCAGGTCGAACAGCCCGGTATACGTAGCCGGATTGGATCGGGGAGAGCGGCCGATGGGCGATTGATCGATGTTGATAATCTTATCCAGCATCTGTGTGCCCTCGATGCCGTCAAAATCCGCCTTTCTGGCCCGTGCGCGGTTCAAAAGATGAGAAAGCGAGCCGTATAGAATGGAATTGACCAGGCTGCTCTTGCCGCTGCCGGATACGCCGGTCACACAGCAAAGCAGCCCCAGAGGAAAGCTGACATCAATGTTTTTCAAATTATGCTCCCTTGCGCCCTTCACCGTCAGCCAGCCCTGAGGCTGCCGGCGGGAAGCAGGAACGGGAATCCGCTTCTTACCGGAAAGATACTGGCCGGTGATGGAATCCGGATTGTTCATCACATCCTTTAGAGTACCCTGGGCCACAATATGGCCCCCGTGCTCCCCGGCCCCGGGGCCGATATCCACCAGAAAATCGGCAGACCGCAGGGTTTCCTCGTCATGCTCCACCACGATCAGGGTATTGCCCAATTGCTGCAGATGGCGCAGCGTTTTGAGCAGACGGGCATTATCCCTTTGGTGCAGACCAATGGATGGCTCGTCCAGAATATAGAGCACCCCTACCAAGCCGCTGCCGATCTGGGTGGCCAGGCGGATGCGCTGGGCCTCTCCGCCGGAAAGAGTGGCCGCCGCCCGGGAAAGGGTAAGATAATCCAGGCCCACATCGCACAGGAAGCCCAGCCTTGCATCCACTTCCCGAAGGATGGGGGCGGCGATCATGGCATCCTTTTCAGAAAGGGTCAGACTGGCAAGAAAATCCCGGGTTTTCCGGATGTTCCATTCGCTGATTTCAGCAATATTCTTTTCTCCCACCGTTACCGCCAAGGATTCCGGCTTCAGCCGTCTGCCCTTGCAGTCCGGGCAGGTTTCATTGGCCATGTATTCCTCGTAAGCGGCTTTCATGCCCTCGCTCTGGGTCTCCATATAGCGGCGCTCCAGGGAGGGAATCACTCCTTCAAAGGTGGTTTGATAAGCGCCTGTTTCAAATCTGATTTTTATTTTCTGACTGCCTGTGCCATAGAGAATTTTCTCCATCATCTCCCGTGGCAAATCCTTCACTGGGGTATCCATGGAAAAGCCATAATGATCAGCAATAGCCTGGAACATGGAATGGGCAGAGGAATTGCCATCCTGGCTGCTGCTCCATCCCATGCAGGATACCGCTCCCTGATTCAGGGAAAGATTGCGGTCGGCGATCACCAGATCCTCGCTCACCTTCAGCAGCACCCCCAGCCCGCTACAGGTGGGGCATGCGCCGTAAGGATTGTTGAAAGAGAACATCCTCGGAGTCAGCTCTTCCATGTTTACGCCGCAATCGGGGCAGGCGTAATTCTGGGAAAAAAGCATTTCGGTATTATCCGGCACAACCTGGGCGGCAGCCAAGCCGCCGGATTGCTGCATAGCGGTTTCCAGGCTGTCGGAAAGCCGCTGACGGATACCGGAACGCACCACCAGCCGGTCCACTACCAGATCAATCTGATGCTTTTTCTGCTTGTCCAAGGAAGGCACATCATCCAGTTCATACATTTCCCCGTCAATGCGCACCCGAACAAAGCCGCTCTTGCGGGCGTCCTCCAACAGTTTCACGTGCTCACCCTTGCGGGAACGCACCACAGGAGCAAGGATTTGCAGTTTTGTACCCTCCGGCAGGGCCAGAATAGCATCCACCATCTGATCCACGGTCTGCTGCTTAATCTCCTTGCCGCACTGGGGGCAATGGGGCACCCCCGTCCTGGCATACAAAAGGCGCAGATAATCATGAATTTCCGTTACTGTCCCCACGGTGGAGCGGGGATTGCGGGCGGTGGTTTTTTGGTCGATGGAAATAGCCGGGGACAAGCCCTCGATGGAATCCACATCCGGCTTATCCATCTGGCCCAGGAACTGGCGGGCATAGGAGGACATACTCTCCACATATCGCCGCTGCCCTTCCGCATAGATGGTATCGAAAGCCAGGGAAGATTTGCCCGAGCCGGAAAGCCCCGTGAACACCACCAGCTTGTCCCGGGGAATGGTAATATCAACATTCTTTAAGTTGTGCTGCCGGGCGCCCCGGACGATAATTTTATCTTCCATTTCTGCCTCCACAGGATTGCTTACCGTTGCATTATAGCACATATGTTCCCATTTGTGAAGAGGCAATCCGTCTCCTTTTAGGATGAGCAAATAACCGGTATTCTATTACTGTATCTGAAAAATATGCGTGACAACGAAGCAGCGGCTTCCGCAGCCCCTATACCCCACGCCAGAGGAATTCCTCCTCTGGACTCTGCCTTTCGAAAACACAAACGTCTAAAACGATGGATTTTCAGCACGGAACACAGAGACACAAAGAAGAAATACAGTTTTCCATGGGCAGCGCTAAACCATAAAAATATGGCGAGAGAGAAAGTGAGCTTTCTCCTTCGCCAATATTTGGGTTTCCCGGATTCTGAGCATCCGGCGGGCGGCATTGTCGCCCTGCCTGTGGAGCTAACTATGTCTTTACCGTTCGTTCTCTATTGCCTCATCGAGAAATTGTTTGTTAATAAAGCTTTCTCCGTCCGAAGATGGGGCCAGGGATAACGTCCCTGGTGCGGGGGTACGGGGGCCGCAGAGGCATGCTTCGTTTTGCGCTGTACAGAGCCCCGCGGTGTTTTCTTACTTACAAAGGAACAGCACGCCCAGCGTTCCCGGCCCGCAATGGCAGGACACGGTGCAGCCGGCACTGGTTTCCAGCACTTCCTTAAATTCGCCGTATTTTTCAACGGCCTCACGGGCCGCCTGAACGGCCTCATCATCCACCGGGGTATGGGTAATAAACACCCGATCGGTGCGGATATCCTTTCTATCCTTCAGGATATCTTTCACGTATTTCTCCACAGATTTGGCAAAATTTCCCCGGTATTTTTCCACCATGCCCATGCTGCCTTCCCGAACGGCAATGCAGGGCTTGATTTTGAGCAGCTTTCCGCCCAGCGCCACCACCGCAGAGCAGCGGCCACCCTTCTGCATATAATCCAATCGATCCAAGATAAAGCTGGCCTGCACCCGGCCCCGGATAGCGTTAAGCCGGCTACAGATTTCCAGTGCATTCATGCCGTCCCGGGCCATTTGGGCCGCTTCAATCACCAACAGCCCCTGGCCGGTAGAAAGATTCATACTATCCACCACATGCACATTCGTAAAATTTGCAGCGGCAATTGTAGCATTCTGATAACAGGAAGAAAAACCAGAACCAATATTGATATGAATCACCGCATCATATTCCTTGATCCATTTTTCAAAGAAAAAGCGGTAATCCTCTGCATTGACAGCGGAGGTGCTGCACAGGGCGCCGCCCTGATCCACATGGCTAAAAATATCCTGGGGCTGAATATCCACCCCATCCCGATAGGCCTGTCCCGCCTTGATCACGGTAAGCGAAATGGTCGTGATATCGTAACGGGCCAGCAATTCCGCAGACAGATCGCAGGTGCTGTCAGCAGTAATCTTGATTTTCATGATAATCTCCTCTTGATTGTTTTCCTAGATTCACCCGAAGTATTATAGCATATCTTTACCGTCTTGCGCCAGTTCATTATCAGAAGAATATGTAACATTTTCCCCGGAATTGTCGTTTATCTGTGTTTTCCGGATTATGCGTTCTGTTCCAGCAATCGACGCATCACATCTTCTGCCTCCGGGCCCCCGGAGGAAATCAGCTCCACACCGCCCTTTGCATCATCCGGTGCCAGGCGTCCCGTTTCTGCCAGCCGGCGGATCAATTGGCGCACAGTTCCCTCATTGCCGTCAATCAAAGGCGTATCGGGGAAAAAAGCACCGATCGCCTTTTTGAGGAAGACATAATGGGTGCAGCCCAGCACGACGGCCTTCACCGGCTGATCCCGATAGGGTGCAAACAGCCCTTGAAGATATCCACGCAGCCCTTCCCCTTCCATTTCCAGCCGCTCCGCATATTCCATGAGCCCGGGACAGGGCAGCGATACCACCCCTTCCCCGAACCGATCCATCAGCCGGGCATATTTTTCCCCGGCGATGGTGCCGGGCGTCGCCAAGGATAGCACGATCCCCTGCCGATGCAAAAGAGATGCTGGTTTTAGCGCCGGCTCCATTCCAATGATGGGCAAATCATACCATTCCCTCAGGTACGCGGCAGCGGCGCTGGTAGCGGTGTTGCAGGCAATGACAATGGCCTTGCAGCCCTTTGCCAGCAGCTGCTCCATCACCTTCACCGAAAGGGCGCGAACTTCCTCCGGGGATTTGGTTCCGTAAGGAGCATGAAGGGTATCTCCATAGAAAACAAAGCGCTCGTGAGGCAAACGTGCCACCGCCTCCCGCAGCACACTTACACCGCCCACGCCGCTATCAAAAAACCCGATGGGGGCCAGATTTTTCTCATTGTTCATCCGCTTCCATCTCCCGTATCTGTGTCCATCTCTGCAGAGCACGAATATCCGCTTCCTTTTCCAGAAATACCCACAATGGATGCCCGTTCTGCTGAAAGTCAACCAGCACTTTGTATCCCTTGCGCTCCTTCCTGTACCGAAGCAGAAACAGGCTGGACTTTGGTATCGGAAGGGTCACCTTCCGCCAGGGATCCAGCCGGGATGGGGACGGCAAAAACAGTATCAGCCATTTTTCCGTAAGCATGAATACGGGGCTGATCCACACGGCCTGGGCCGCCTGCCGATCCAGATGATCCAGCACGGCATCCTGGGGTCCCATGCCTTTCAAAAAGCGCCCCAGGGCCGTATGGGAAAACAGCCATTTCTGATCACTGATGGCAAGATAAAGCCCGCAGCATAATACGGCCGCTGCCAGGCATCCGATGGCTACCGGCTGCCGCTGACGTCCGGAAAGCCCATCGCTTCCAATCATCAAAAGGATCAGCCCCAAGGCAAGAAAAATTGCTGCGCACAAAATACACAGGCAGATTTTTCCCCTGTATTCCCTGCGCATCTGATTTAAACACCAGGATTTCATCATGGTTTCTCCCTCTTTTGTGATTCATTTCAGTATATCACAAAAAGCTGATCCTGGCAATTCTATTCCAGCCCATCAAAATACCGGCAAATGGCCTGCGCAAGGCATGGAACCGCCGCCAATGCCTCTGTCAATGTATTTTTGTTATTGCCCGCTTCAATCAGCATGGAGGGGGATGCCGCATGCTGATTATAGCGCCCACTTTTCAAGCTGACGCCCCGGCTCAGGCCCTCTGCCTGGGCGTTGATGGCATCAGAAATGATTCTGGCCGTCTCCGCGTTTTTTCTCCAATCCGGCCTTTCATCAAATCCTGTTCCCGTCCCCTGACCGATCAGGAACAAAAATCTGGCTGCTGCCTGCCCATTAACCGATATGATATTGGGGCCGTTTCCTTGTGAATAGGAATCCCGATGCAAATCAATATACAGATCATATCCTTCTGCTGCCGCTCGCTGCAGCCCCTCCAAAGAGCGGGAATAGGCAGTGGACAGCCGCGGCATTTCATAGGCTGCGGTATCATGCGTCACATGCAGGCCCGCCTTGCGCAATTCCTGGGCCAGTGCCTCTCCCACCCGGCAAACGTTAAACTGTGCGTCCGCAGTGCGCCATGTTTCTGTAGGCGTATAAACCTGCCCATCTGCCATCTCATAGGCCTCGTAGGTGTGGGTGTGATAGATAAATACCCGGTATTGCTTTTCATCCGGTTGCCGAACGGCAATTACCTCCAGGGTAAAGCCCGCGTCCTTCTTTTCGGTCAGATCAATGGAAACTGCCCTAGCGGAATACAGCTCCTCCCCATAATAGCCTCTCACGCCCTGCACCGCCATCATAAAAAGGGCCCCTGCCATAACCCATGCCAGCGCCCGTTTCAAGGAAATCACATATATCCGCATGCTATCACCCCAGAATAGCATATGTCCCATCAAGGCCCATCATGCGAAAGCAACAAAATTTCTTCCTCCGATAGCCGGGGCTGCAGCGCCTGATTCAGCCCGGCAGCAATAATCTGGGCGACCTTGCCCACCAGGCAATCAACCTCCCTGGGCGTCACCACCAAATCCCCCAGTCCCTGCCTGGTCACCTTGTCTGCCAGCGCATCTGCCGCCACGGCATGCTCATTCTCCTCAGCGTCGAAATCTTCCAGCAGCATGCTCAGCGCATCCCGGGCGATCACCGCAGCATACACCACCATGGGCACCCCGATTGCTATCACCGGCACACCCAGGGTATCCTGTGTCAGCCCCCGCCTGTGATTGCCCACCCCGCTGCCGGGACGGATCCCCGTATCCGTCACCTGAATGGTCGTGCAAATACGTCCCGTCTCGCGGGCCGCCAGGGCGTCAATAGCAATCACCGCCGAGGGATGCACCTTCTCTACAATGCCCTGCACCATTTCTGCTGTTTCCACGCCGGTAATCCCCAATACCCCAGGCGCCACGGCACATACCCCCCGCAGCCTTCCCTGCAGCTCCGGCTCTATTACCTGTCGCAAGTGTCGGGTTACCAATAAGCTTTCCAGCACCCGGCTGCCCAGTGCATCCGCCGTAATATGCCGGTTGCCCAGGCCCACGATCATCAAATCCCCATTTCCCGGCAGCATATCCCTGATGATTTTCGATAGTGCCCTGACGATTTCTTTGCGTTCCTCCACATCTGCCCGGGCCAATTCCGGATGGGACAACGTCACATACCTGCCGCAAGCCTTGGCCAGTTTCTTGGCGGCCTCCTCCGTTTCGATGGTCACGTATGTTTCCTCCATCCGCCCGTTCTGGGCGGTGCGTGTTGTTACTCCTTTTAATCCGCCCGCACAGGCACGGCTCTCCATGGCCAGATCCGTTCTGATCTGCATAATTCTTCCCCCCCTTGTTTCTACTGTGATCAGAAAAGCAAGATTTTATTCATCGGTTCTTGTATTTGGCTGCGTATGCTGATATAATGCTGACAAAGGAGTTGAATCATCATGTCATCGATCATGACCATGAATATCCGTTATCCCGCGCCGGAGGACGGCCCCCATCATCTGATTTATCGTTTGCCCTATATTATCAATCTTGTGCGGGATGCAGCGCCAGATTTTCTGTGCTTTCAGGAAATGCTGCCCGTTACCAAAGATCATCTTTCCCAAAGCCTGCCGGAATATGGTTTTCTGGGCGTCGGTCGGGAGAAAAATCTCTCCGGCGAATCCTGCACGATAGCTTATAAAAAATCCTCCTATCTCTGCCTGGCAGAGGAAACTTTCTGGCTCAGCCCCACCCCCTATGTGCCCGGCAGCCGGTACGCAGATCAAAGCATCTGTCCGCGCGTATGCACCTGGGGGAAATTCTATCATCATGCCAGCGGCAAAATGCTGTATGTGATGAATACTCATCTGGATCACGAAGGGGACGATGCCAGAAAAAAGGGGCTATCCCTGGTACTGAGTAAAGCGGCGCAATTGATAGCGACCTATTCTCTGCCCCTTTTCATCACCGGAGATTTCAATTTTCAGCCCGCTGATCCCGCCTACCAATTGATCACGGCCTCCTGCGTTCAGGATATCACAGCGGATATTCCCGGCTCTTTCCATGCCTACGGACGTCTGCAAAACAACAAGATTGACTACATCCTGACCAATCAGCCAAAGGATGCATTCGATCTGGAAGTGCTGCATCAAGCACGGGGCGGTATCTATTATTCCGATCACGATTTCATCCATGCCGTATGGAAGGATGACTGAATTCTCCATGTGTTTCGGCCCGGCTGCATTAGCCGGGCTTTTTTGCGCAACAAAAACCCGCTGAAGCGAACTTCAGCGGGTGAAAACTCTGTTCGAATTATTCGGCGATACGGGCCACAGCGCCGGCGCCCACGGTACGGCCGCCTTCACGGATAGCGAAGCGGAGACCCTGTTCGATGGCGATGGGGGTGATGATTTCTACTTCCATTTCCACGTTGTCACCGGGCATTACCATTTCAACGCCTTCGGGCAGCTTGATGGAGCCGGTCACGTCAGTGGTGCGGAAGAAGAACTGGGGACGATA
>SVGR01000112.1 GCA_015056265.1 Clostridiales bacterium | reverse complement strand
CCTGGGCCCCGTACGCCCCGCCACGCAGGTAGAAATTTCCCTCACCGATGCCCGCACCATCGGCGTTTCCGCCCCCATCCGTGAATCCGGTGATATCGCCGGCACTGGCGCCTGCAAGCTGGTGGGCCCCAAGGGCGAAGTGGAAATCAAAGAAGGCGTCATCGCCGCCAAGCGTCATATCCATATGACCTGCGCCGACGCCGAAGAATTCGGCCTGAAGGATAAGGATGTTGTGGGCGTGAAGGTGGAAACCGATGGCCGCGCCCTCACCTTCGGCGATGTGGTTGTGCGTGTCAGCGATAAATTCGCCCTGGCTATGCACATCGATACCGACGAATCCAACGCCGCCTGCGCCGCTCCCGGCACCATGGGCGAAATCATCAAGTAATGCTTGGCAGGGCTCTCCGCTTTCCGGAAGGCCCTGCTTTTTTTCTTCTTTTGAATAGGATGCGTAAAAGGGAGGAAATATTATGCCTTTTATCCATACCAAGGTAAACCGCCCCATTCCTCAGGAAACGGAAAAAAAGCTGTCCCGTCAGCTGGGCCAGGCCATTTCCCTGCTTCCCGGCAAGAATGAAAACTGGCTGATGCTGCAGTTTGAAGAAAACTGCCGTTTGTATTTCAAAGGCAGCGATGAGAATCCTCTGGCCTTTGTGAATGTGAAGCTCTTTGGCGCCTCCAGTGAGGCTGCTTATCAGAAACTGACGGCGGAAATCACCCGTATCCTGAAGACGGAATTGCATATTGCCCCCGAAAATATCTACGTCCAGTATGACGAAATCGATCATTGGGGCTGGAATGGCGCCAATTTCTAAAGCAACATTTTTTGTTACAACTCCCGCCCTTTACAGGGCTTTTTTCCTGTGCTATTATGGAAAAAAGATGGATAAAAGGGGGAAAAAAGCATGAAAAAGATGTTGATTTGGCTGCTGTGCCTGATGCTGCTGATGGGCTGCATGCCGGCGTATGCAACGGGAGAAGCGGTGCAGCCCCTGGCGTTTTCCTTCGGCCTGTTTTCTTTGGATGTGCCTGCGGACAGCCAAGCAGAACTTCAGCCAGCCAACGCCTTGTATATGGCCGCTTATAATGTTTCGCCCTCTGGCCTGCGCATTGCGGCCAATTGGGCGCCGCTGGAGGAATACGAATACACCGCTATGCCCATGCTGGACAGTTATGTTTCCCTGCAGTATGCCCTCGTTG
This sequence comes from Clostridiales bacterium, assembly GCA_015056265.1. Taxonomy (GTDB): domain Bacteria; phylum Bacillota; class Clostridia; order Christensenellales; family Aristaeellaceae; genus RUG563. Next base: position 6,151 of record SVGR01000112.1, on the reverse strand, counting down.
CGGGCGAGGAATATACGGAAACAGAAATTCAGATGGAAAAACTGGAAAATGGGCTGCAACTCCGCTGGCAGCTGATGCGGGGGGAGAAAAACCGGGTTTTGTGGTGTGAGGTATTCTCCGCTTCTTTCGGCTACAATTTTTGCATTTTTGATGTCGAGGCGGATCGGGAGGATCTGCTGCTTTCCATCATGCGTTCCGTCCGGGTGGATGAGGAAATGGAGCAGAATATGCTTCTGGGCCGGGCCCGGCAGCTGAATGATTATAGCTTTATCAGCAGCGAAGGGGGCCTGCGCATCCAATTGGAGGAAGGCTGGAACCTGGTAAATATTCCGGGGATGCAGATGCCCAATACCGCCTTTTTCCTGGAAAAAGGGGATGCCCAGCTGCTGATTCAGCTGTTTTATACCGCTCCCTGGCCGAAGGATCAGGCCAAGGATCTGCTGGAGGCGTTTTTGCAGATGCGCGCCGCCGATCCTACCGGCACGGTTCCTTCCTTTGGGGAGGCCTATGCCGTCACGCTGGAAGGGCTTTCCGGCATAGAAGCCTGGGTATCGGAAGAACAGAATGATGTCCATATCCTCAATCTGGCTTTTGTCCATGAAGGCTATGGCTATTACGGCTCCCTGATGTGGATCAAGCCTTTGGATGAAACTGCCCGTCCCCTGATGGAACAGGCCCTGCTCACCCTTGCCAAACCGGAATGATTCACATGGCGGCTGCATAATGAGCGGCCGCTTTCTGAAAGGATGAAGGAAAACGTGAAGAATGTGCTGATTACCGGGGGCTCCCGGGGCATTGGGGCGGAAATGGTGCGCCATTTTGCTCAGGCGGGCTGCCGGGTGGCATTCACTTATCTTTCCAGCGTTGAAAAGGCCCAGGCCTTGGCCCGGGAAACGGACGCCTTGGCCCTTCGCTGCGACGCCCGCAGTGAAGCGGATGCCCGGGAAATGGGAGAGAGGCTGCGAAGGGAATGGGGGCATGCAGACGCCGTGATCGTCAATGCCGGCGTCAGCCATACCGGCCTTTTCCAGGATATGACCGCTGCCCAGTGGGACGATCTGTTTGCTGTTCATGTGCGGGGGGCATTTCTCACCGCCCGGGAATTTCTGCCGGGGATGATTTCCCGTCAGGCTGGAAGCATCCTCTTTGTTTCTTCCATGTGGGGCCAGGTGGGCGCTTCCTGCGAATGCGCGTATTCTGCCTGTAAGGCGGCGCTGATTGGGCTGACCAAGTCCCTGGCCAAGGAAGTGGGACCTTCCCATGTGCGGGTCAACTGTATTGCTCCCGGGGTGATTGATACGGATATGCTGCAGGGCTATACGCAGGATGATCTTACCGCCCTCTGTGATGAAACGCCCCTGGGGAGACTGGGCACGCCCCGGGATGTGGCCAGGGCTGCGTTGTTTCTTTCCGGGGAGGAGGCATCCTTCATTACCGGCCAGGTGCTGGGGGTAAACGGCGGATTTGTTGTATAATTTCTGGGAAAATTCATATTTTTATTCTCTTTGTGCCTGAAAATTTTTCATTTTTTCTGCAAATTTGTCCAAATCCGCGAAAGTTCGTCTTTCGCCCTTCCCAATCAGAGAAAAATCATGTATAATGAAATTGGATTCCGTTTGTTCAACTCGATGCGAAGGGGTGGTATGGCGTGAACAGCTTTCTGACCGAGTGGGGTAAGGATTTGAAAACAATTCCTGTGGGGCCGCTGGGCATTATTGCCATGGCGGGCTGCGAGGAAATGGGAATGAAGATCAATGGCTGGCTGCAAAAGTGGAATTCTCTCCAGGAGACCCAGGATCCTGAACTGATTACTATGCCGGGCGTCAACCGGGATTCTTTCCTGATCAAAACCTATTGTCCCCGCTTCGGTACGGGTGAAAGCAAGGGCGTCATCAAGGAAAGCATCCGCGGCTATGATATCTATATCATCGTGGATGTTTGCGCCTATAATAAAACCTACAAAATGTACGGGAAGGAAGTTCCCATGTCTCCCGATGATCATTTTGCCGATCTCAAGCGCATTATTTCTGCGATTGAAGGCAAAGCCAAGCGGGTCAATGTGATGATGCCCATGCTTTATGAAAGCCGGCAGCATCGGCGCACCTCCCGGGAAAGCCTGGACTGCGCCCTGGCGCTGCAGGAATTGGAAAACATGGGCGTGGAAAATATCATCACCTTTGATGCCCATGATCCCCGGGTGCAGAATGCCATTCCCCTGATGGGCTTTGAGAATATCATGCCCACCTATCAGATGATCAAGGCCCTCTGTCGCAAGGATAAGGATCTGGTCATTGATAAGAATCATATGATGATTATCTCCCCCGATGAAGGCGCCATGCAGCGCAATATCTTCTATGCCTCCGTGCTGGGCCTGGATTTGGGCATGTTCTATAAGCGCCGGGATTACACCACCGTGGTTAACGGCCGCAACCCCATCGTCGCCCATGAATATCTGGGCGCCTCTGTGGAAGGCAAGGATGTTATCGTGGTGGATGATATGATCGCTTCCGGCGATTCCATGCTGGATCTGTGCAAGGAATTGAAAAAGCGCAAGGCCAACCGCATCATCGCTGCCGCCACCTTCGCTTTCTTCACCAGCGGTCTGGATGCCTTCAATGAGGCGTATGAGCAGGGCTACCTCTCCCGTGTGATCGCCACCAATCTCACCTACCGTACCCCCGAACTGCAGGCGGCCCCCTGGTTCATTGAGGCAGATCTGAGCAAGTATATGTCTTATATTATTGCCACCCTCAATCATGACCGCTCTTTGCATGAATTGCTCAATCCCTATACGAAGATCAAGGATTTGCTGGCTCGCTATAAGGCGGAACAGGCCGCTTCCGGGATCCGGTTGGTGTAATTGCAGCGCAGAATAGTCATAGAAATTATTGGCCTGTACAATAGGCGTAATCAAAGAAAATGATAACAGGCGCTTCGCTCCTTAAAAGGATCGAAACGCCTGTTTTTTGCTGCAGCGCATGCGGAGGAATCAGGTCATCCTGCTGCCATTTCTCAGGACCCGCATCCTGGAACGCGCGGAGGGAATGAGGGATTGCTGATGAAAATCCCTCCGTGATGCTGGCTTCGGTTTCAAAGAGTATTTTCCCCATCAAGCTTCGTTGGGAAAACAAATGATAGGAAGCCGATCAGAAAAATCCAGAAGCGGTTTTTCTTGGGGAGGGCAAGGAAGGGGCGTTCTTTTTTCAAAAAGAACGCCCCTTCCGCAAAGCCAACTATTTTTCTTACACACTGTGCTTTACGCGCTGGCTTTCTTCGGCGCGTTTGGCATTGTTGAAACGATCCAAGGTGCCCACCAGATAGCCGGTAATGCGGCGGATGCGATGGAAGGGAGCGGCCCCGAAATCATAGGATAATTCCACATAATCCCCGTCCACACGGATATCAATGCCCTGGGGCCGGGAACCAAATTTCTTTTCTGCCCGCTGGATGTAGGCGTCGATTTCTTCCTGGGGAAGGGTGCCTCCGGTTACACGTACGTCACAATTCATCTGTAAAACACCTGCCTTTCATATTGTATATACCCGCTGGGAAAGGGATTGAATCGGTAGGGAAAACTTTTTATGCGCCGGGCAGCCTGCGCAGCCGATGATAGAGGGAATGGGCCAGGATGCACTGGGCAGGATAATAGGTGAGCAGACAGGCGGTATCCGGGGTGAAGGTATCCGAAAAATGGATCAGCACCAGGAACACATCGGAGAGGAAGAACAGCAGCGCGCCTGCCATGACCAGCAGGGAATGCAGCCCCTTTTCTCGGAGGAAATTACTGACGGCTTTGCCGGTCATCAGGGAAATGGCCAGCGCATATATCAGAAAGAGCCCCTGAAGCCCCTGAGGAAAATCAAAGGGATAGAAAATCAGCAGCGCTGCCGCCCCGGCAAACAGTGCGCCGCTGGGAAGCAAATCCTGCCATTTCACGCCTTGCCGGCGGATGCCAGCCCACAGATAGCACACATGCCCCAGGATAAACAGCGCCACGCCGGTGGTGAATTCCTTGTTCAGCGTCACATCTGCGGCGGCGCATAGGAACAGGCCCAGCACCATCCGCAGGGCATACACGTCGGGCTTGGCTTGCCGGGGATATGCCATCAGATTCAGAACGCCCACCAGGGCAAAACCGGCGCTGGTAATACCCTTCAGGGTGGTGCCGCCATCTCGGTCATAGAGGATGGCCCCCACCATCACGGCGGCAATGAGCTGAATATTCAGGGATAGAATCATTTTTCTGCGGAATGTCATGGTATCATTTCCTTTCCGGCGGGGGTACTTGCTGGGGCGCCTGGGATTCAAATTCTCTTCTCAGATAGAGAATATTGGCAATGGCAATGATAGCGGAGCGCAGCATGGTCTTGGTCTGGCTGGTGGTTTCGCCCACAGTATCCATCTGCCCCTTTAGGTGGAATACATATTGCAGCACATTTTCAAATTCCATGCAGAAATAATCATAGGCAACCTGGGAAGAATAGGTACTTCTTTGCATGGCAAACAACCGGGCAATATGCTCCATAGGCAGGGCCAGCTTGGCAATGGAAATAAAAAGCAGGTAAGCGACCTGCTCGGCGCTGTATTGCTTCTTTTCTGGGTTGCGGATGTAATCCTTCTTTACATAATTGCTCACCATGGATGCGGTGATCTCCGGGCAGTGCAGAGGCGTCAGGAATCGATTGATATATTTCACCGTCTGATCCAGATACAGCCCCACATCAGGGATTTCATGATATCTGGGCAGGTGAAAATCCTGGATGTGCATGGCATTTCCCTCCCTCCTGTTGATTATACAAAAAGAGCGGAAAACCGTCAAGCGGGTTTTTAAAAACTTCTTGACAGGATTGATGAAAACGGATATAATACATATGTTTTGTATACTGGGCACAAGTGCCCATGGCATTTGCATCATGGAAAGGATACAGAATGAAGATTAAGATTGTGGCTGATTCTTCTGCGGATGTGCTGGCCCTGGAAGGCGTGGAATATTCTTCCGTGCCCCTTACCATTTCCATCGAGGGAACGGATTTTGTGGATGATGAAAAGCTTAACCTGGAAGAAATGCTTCACCGCCTGGCCGCCTGTAAGGAAAAAACGGCCACTGCCTGCCCCGGCACCACCCGGTGGCTGAAGGCGTTCGGGGATGCGGATCGGGTGATCTGCTTCACCATTACCAGCGGCCTGTCCGGCACTTATAATGCTGCGTCCTTGGCTGCACGGGAATATGAAGAAAAACATCCCGACCGTAAAGTGCATGTGTTGGATACCCTGTCCACCGGCCCGGAAATGGAATTGCTGATCGAAAAGGCTGCGGCGCTGATCCGTGAAGGCATGGATTTTGAAGAAATCGTCCGGCGTATTGATAACTATCGGAAGCGGACATATCTGCTCTTCTCCCTTAAATCCCTGCATAATTTTGTCATTAATGGGCGCATCAGCCCGGCAGTGGGCGCATTGGTGGGGCTGCTGGGCATCCGCATTGTGGGCCGTGCCAGCGAAGAGGGCACCCTGCAGCCTATGGCCAAGTGCCGTGGGGATAAGAAGGCGCTTCAATCCATTCTCACCAATCTGAAGGAAATGGGATTCAAAGGCGGCTTGGTACGTATCCATCACTGCTGTAATGAGGTCCTTGCCAGCGCTCTTCGGGATGGCATCCTGGCCCTGTTCCCCAATGCGGATATCCGCCTGGGGTTGACCCGGGGACTGTGCAGCTATTATGCCGAAGAAGGCGGCGTGCTGGTGGGCTTCGAAGGGGCCTAAAGTAGGAATGAAGGTGGGGAATTTGCCCCGTATATCCTGATTTTGCGGCCGATTTGAAAGCGCGTGACGGATGACGAGGAACGAGGCAGGGGCCTGCGCGGCCCCTGAACCCCGCGCCAGAGGAGTTCCTCCTCTGGACTCCGCTTTGCGAAAGTACAATCGCACAAAGCACAGGCTCTTCCGCACGAAGCGCCGGGATACGAAGAGAAAAACGCAGCGTATCAGTAAACAGCGTGATGGAGAGAATAACGGGACACAAAAATATACGCAATGATCCACGGGCAGAGCGAAAACGAAGAAAACGCCGAGAGAGAAAGCAATGAAGTGACCCCCAAAAGTTAGACAGAAGAAAAAGACCTAAGCAACAAGGGCATGCGATCTGTGAAGA
>SVGR01000111.1 GCA_015056265.1 Clostridiales bacterium | reverse complement strand
AGCAGCAGCACAATCATGAAGGAATAACCCCAGACTTTGGGCCAGCTCAGCTTATCCAGCATCACCTCAACCCCTACCACGCCCACCATCAGCAGCGCGGCGGTCACCAGCGGCGCCCAGCGTCCGCAGAAATACATTCCGGCAACAATGGCTAGATATCCGGCCAGCACAATCCAGCGTACCTTGCCATACCAGCTGAAGGCGGTCAAGATGGTTTCAAAGGCCACCACACCGATAACTGCCAGCGCCGTCATCAAAACAATCGTCCAGCGGCCAAAACCCTTTTTCTCTCCCGCCCTGCAATGCAGCAGCAGAATCAGGAACAGCAGCAGCCCGTACAGCAGCATTTCGCACTTTACGAAGCCCCACTTCATGCATTCTGACCGCAGGCTTTCGCAAATCACCAGCGGCAGCATCAGGTAAAAGGCCGTGCGGAGAAAAAGCATCCCTGGCTTTTCCGTTTTGTTCCCTTGCAGCAGGCAAATTACAAATACCCCAAGGGCCAAAGCCCCGGCCAGCATGAAAATGGCAAAATACCATTCTTCATATTGATTCATGACAGCAAGCGGGAAAAACTGCAGCCCTTCATTTTCCACATAAGCGCCGCTGGCATAATCCCCCAGAAAATATTCGGCAAATTTCCAAAGCCCAAAGAGCAGCGCCAAAGAGGGGGCAAATACATACAGATTCTTTTTCCGGGGGGCCTTTCCGATCTCCCCGGCTAGGAATACCCCCAGCAGGGCCCCTATCACCCCGCCCAGGAAGGAAAACTGGGTGGGATCCATTTTCAGCAGGGACGCCCAGCCCCATCGGGGCCAGACATAACTGAACTGCAGCAGCACATACAGCCCCTTGCCCAGCACAAAGGAAAAGACGGCAGAAAGAGGCAGCGCAATAGCGGCAATCCATTTAGAAAGGCCATTTTTACCAAGCCTCAGGGCGTACAGCCCCATAGCCAGCAGCAGCGAGGCTGCCACAGTCATTAAATAAGCGCCTGCGTTCACTGCTCTCCCTCCCAGGCAGAAGCAAAATAAACGATATCGGCGATATCCCGCACACTCATATTATACACGTCATTGATCTTTTCGCCCTTGAAAATCATCATGGTGGAATCGCCGCCATCCAGGTTATATGCCGTCTGAACCCCCTGCTCCGCGCAGAGATTGGCGAACTGGCGAAGTGTCAGTCCGGAAGAGCCGCGGGCAGGCCCGGCGCAGCAGATCGCCTTGTATTCCAGCGGCCCCACCTGACAGATGGCCATCCGCTGGCGGCCGGTATCATGGGCCATATCCGCCCCGTAAATCATCTTCACCGCTTCGCCGTTTTCCACCAGAAGCGGCCCGAAATAGAAAGCATTTACGATCTTTTTGCCGTCGATATCTGCCGGAATATCCCCGGCCTTGGCCTTGACCACGGGATGGAAATCGCCGTTTTCATCAATCAACAGCACATCCCGGTCCCCGTCCAGCAGATTCAGGTATTCCTCGCCCTGCCGCACAATATAGCCCTTGCAGGTATAGCAGAAATAATCGCCGTTGATGGCCAATACGGCGTTGGCACGCTTAGCCAGGGTTGTTCCCTTGGTGACCCGGTTGCTGTCAAAGCCGCCGGCCGCCATGGTGCGCAGCTGGGAGGCATCGGAAAGCTTAATGGTGGCAACCCAATAGCTGCAGCGATTGGTGCCTTCGGTGGTAGGCATAACGCCCTCTTCAATTTTTACACTGATGGTGGGATCCTGATATTCCCATTTTCCGGTATAGCCCTTAGGATTGGGCTTCATGCCGGGGGTCAAATCGATGGGCAGCTTATACACGGCGGTTTCAGTGGTGGTATCGGCTGCAGGAATTTCCGGTTCCTCTGCCAGGGCGGCGGGCAGCAGAAGTGAAAAGACGATAATTGCAGAAAGCAGCCGGATCAGGGATTTCATCACGATGAATGCAACTCCTTCGAGTATATTATTTCTCAATATTATATTATATAGGAATAAAATAGGGCTGTCAATGGTCTATGATTCGACCGCAAGAAGGAAAAAACCTGGATATGGCGGGCCGTTGCCCCTGCTGCAGCAGAAAATAGAGGTGCCTCGCCTCTTTTGCACTCCGGGAGCATGCCGGTTTGACATACAATAAATAGTGCAGTAAAATATTATCACAATCCGGTAAAGGCGGAAGGATAATAGAATCTTCTCGTTTTCTCCGCTTACTTTCAGGAATGGAGTATGCTATGAAAAAATTCATGATCTGCTTATTGCTTTGCTCGCTCTGTATGCCCGCTTTTGCGCAAGAGGCAAATGATGTGCCGTTTCAAGAGGCGATCATCCCCTCCGCAGCGGATCGCATCCTTTTTTATCATCAGGGTGCTTCTGATGAGGCACTGACCCGGCCCTACAATGCCATTCGCTGCAAATCTGCCAGCTATGATGTGCTGGGGGGCAATGGCTGTTCCCTGTATGCCGGATTGCACGCCTACCAATGGCTCTTTGGGCAATTTGAGGATATAGAGGAGCAGACCCTCCGCGCCAGGGAAATGACCGCCCTGCTCTATGGCGAAAACCCTGCCGTTCAGGGCAACGGCGCCTATGTGGCCCATACCTATGCCCGGGAAAGAGGCGCCAGCCGCACCACAACCGTTAAAAAGACTGCTGCCTCCATACAGGATTTCTTTGATGCCAAGGGCGGCGCCCTGTACCTGCATGCCGCCTGGCCTGGCGGCGGGCATTATGTGATCGCTGTGGGCTGTACCACCCGGGAGGTGGAGGGCCGGGATACTTTGCTGCTCCACATTGTGGATTCCGGCTGGGGAGAAATGACGCGGGTAATGCAGGCCTATCAATTTACTGATTTTACGCCCCTTCCTATGGATGGGGATACCCTGCCCGGACCGGAATACTGGCTGCCTCTCAACGATTATATCCGGCCGCTTTTTGGCCTGTTCATTCATGCAGATTGAGCGCCGGCCAGGCGATCCTCAATTATGCCATGTGAAGTTCCGGGAGGCGGGGCTATTGAACGCAAGCCGGATTATGGAGAAAAACACCCCCGATGTGGCAGATTTTGTGGCAGACGAGAAAGCCGAAAAAACCTTATAAATCAAGGCTTTGCGGCATCTTTTTTATCCCGTGATGTGGCAAAATATGTGGCAAAACGGGCGAAAACAAAAAAGAGGTCCTTCGGATAACCTCCAAAGAACCTCAAAACGCCCCAAGCATGTACAAATATAACAAAAAACCAGTCATTTCTGACTGGTTTTTCTGGAGCTGATACCCGGATTTGAACCGGGGACCTCATCCTTACCAAGGATGCGCTCTACCTGCTGAGCTATATCAGCACGGGCAACGTTGATATAATACAACACATCGGAGAAAAAATCAAGAGGGAAAATGCGAATTTTTGAAAAAAAATTTTCGTGGTTTTTTGCAGGCAAAAACCAGAGATGAGAATTTTTCTTCAATGGAGCAGTTGGACAGAGGGAACCTCCGGCGACAAAGGGGAGGATTGCCTTCACAGGGGGCTGTGCAAGAGGGAGAAGAACCCCGCCCGGCGGCAACGAATTAGGTGCTCATGCCTTTAAAGGGGATTCGGTGAGAGGATGGGGGCGTTTCCGGGGCCGGTGGCGAGGAACGGGATGGGGCATGGAGCCCCCGGTCATTTTGTGGAAGCTGCCAGGAATTGATCTGCCCGCTTTCTGGGCTGTTGTGGGCGTGAACGCCTCTGCTGAGCAAGATCTTCACAGGCGGGACAGGGGAAAACATTCCGAAGTGGATGAACATCGCCGGAGTATGAATGGCATAGCGAGCGCGGGCGGGAAAGGGCGGACGGCCCCGCCTCTCTGCCGGAAGCGCGTTTCATTGGTGAGAATGGCGGCGCTGCCTGGACAGAGAGGCGGCGGAGGTCATTGCCAATCCGTGCCGTTCCAGATCAGCAGCCGGTTCAGATCGGTATCGAAATACGTGGTCCGGAAGGGGCAGAGGCGATGGACCGGCCGGCTTTCCGTAGGCCCGTAGACGGGCAGCTTACCCAATTCCACAAATTCGATATTCCCTTCCCGGGGGATGGATTCGTAAATGGCATGATCCTGCTTGAAGGTGTAATAGATATACTGCTCCACTTGTACACGATAATGCTTTTCGATCCCCTTTTGCTGGCGGAAGAAGGTGAAATTAGCGGCGGCAGGCTCCAGCAGGCCATTGTAGCGCACCTTGTGCTGCCCGAAATTGGGATCATTCAGCCCCTTGAGATGAAGCGTGCCAATCTTTACATCCTTAATCATATCAGGCATCACCGACGCCCAATCAACACAGATATTATAATCGGTATCCCCCAGTTCCACCAGGCAGCAGCCGGGAGCGGTGATTCCGCTGTAATATACGCTCATGGCGCCGATGGTGCCGGCGGAGCGGCTGATGTGCAGCATGGCCCCTTCAGGATTATCCAGGAAAATACCTTCAAAATGAATGGTGGAAATATCGAAGGCCCGCACCCCCACCAGCCGCACACCGTAACGGCAGTGGGTATGCTCGATGTTCAGCTGGGTGATGGAAGTTTCGCTTTCCTCCGTTTCCAGGGCAAAGAGGGTATCTACGCGGTGTTTGGACATCATATAAATGTTACGGAACACATTGCCCGTGCGGTTGATTGCCCGAAAGTCTACGCCGCGATAGGTAAAATCATAAATTTCCAGGGTATCGTAGGTGACGGAAAAGGATTCGCTGGCATTTTCTCCGGCGGAATAGATACCGGTCCCCACATTATCGATGCGCACATTGCGGATCGTGGAGCCCCGCTGCAGCATTTTCTGCCCATCACCGGTGAGAAGGCCCACCCGCTGGCCCCGGGTTTCCTTGCCGGTAAGCAGATCCGGGCGGAAGCCTATGGCCAGATTTTCCAACACAGAGCTGCGGCCCAGCATCATGACGACGGCGTCAGGGGCAGGATTGGTGCAGGTGATGCGGGTTTGCATCATGCCGCTGCCCCGGATGACCACGTTGCGGCCACGAATGGGACGGGAAATTTCGTATTCACCAGCCGGAATATAGATATCGGGGCCGGCGTTCAATGCTGCCTCAAAGGCAAAGGAATTGTCAAAGCCGGGCTCGGCCTTGGCGCCGAAGGAGAGGATATTGTTCATGGAATGGCTCCTTTCAGAATGGGGCAATCACGATCTGCTGGACTGCCCTTGCGCATGCTTCGCTGCAGCTGCTCTTTGGCCGCCTCTTATGCGTCCCTGCGGGCAGCAACGAGAAGCAAATGCGCAAACCGTTCGTTCTCTCAGCTTCACTGGAAAAATGGCTGATTTCTTAAGGCTAAGAAATATCCAGAAGCAGTTTTCTTTAGGAGAGCGCGAGAGGGTGTTTCTTTTTCAAAAGAAACACCCTCTCGCATTATTACTTTATTTTACGCCTGGCGGCCGATGACGGCCTTGATGCGGCGCACGCCGGCGGAAGAGGATTCTTCCTTCTGGATCTTGAAGGATACCAGATCGCCGGTGTTGGAAGCATGGGGGCCGCCGCAGATTTCCTTGGAGTACTGGCCCATGGTGTATACCTTCACCTTTTCGCCGTACTTGCTTTCGAACAAGCCCATGGCGCCCTGGGCCTTGGCCTCGGCCACGGTCATTTCTTCCAGGGTGACGGGGGCCTTGGCTTCGATGGCTTCGTTTACCAGCTTTTGCACTTCGGCGATTTCTTCCTGGGTCATCTTGCGGCCGAAGGTAAAGTCGAAGCGGAGGCGCTCGGCGGTGATGTTGGAGCCCTTCTGGTGCACTTCATCCCCCAGAACCTTGCGCAGCGCGGCCTGGAGCAGGTGGGTGGCGGTGTGCAGGCAGGCGGTCTGCTCGCTGGCGTCGGCCAGGCCGCCCTTGAAGCGCTGTTCGGCGCCGGCATGGCTGGTTTCCTGATGCTGCTTGAAGCGGGCAGCGAAATCATCCTGATCCACGGTGAGGCCCTTTTCGGCGGCCAGCTCCATGGTCATTTCGATGGGGAAGCCGTAGGTATCATAGAGCTTGAAAGCGCTGCGGCCGTCCAGGGTGGTAAGAGAAGAAAGACGGGCGTTGATGGCGGCGATGAGGGCGTCCTTGTCGCCGGCATTGGCGGCCTCGATGATGGGCAGCATATCGGGGGAGGGGCGCAGCTTCTTGGTCTGGGCATGGCCCTGGGCGCAGGCCACGGGATCGGCGTCGGCCAGGATGGAATCCAGCAGATTCTTGGTGTTGAGCACGTTATTGTAAATCTTTTCGAATTCCTTTTCGCCCTGCTTAAGCGTCCGGGCAAAGCGCTCTTCCTCCAGCTTCAGCTGTTCCAGCACGAAAGCGGAATTTTCGGCAAGCTCGGGATACACTTCGCTGTACTGATCGATGATGACCTTGGCGATTTCGCAGGTGAAGCCACCCTCCAGGCCCAGGCCCATGCCATAGCGCACGGCGCGGCGGATGAGACGGCGCAGGATATAGCCCTGATCCACATTGGAGGGGGATACGCCCCGGGGATCGCCCAGGATGAAGGTGGAGGTGCGCATATGATCGGCGATGATGCGGAAGGCCTTGGTATTTTCATCATCGGGATTGTAGGTCTTGCCGGAGAGCTCTTCGATCTTGCCCAGAATACGGGCGAAGATTTCGGTTTCGTATACGCTCTTTTTGCCAGTGAGCACGCAGATGGTGCGCTCCAGGCCCATGCCGGTATCCACGTTTTTCTGGGTCAGGGGGATGAAGGTGCCGTCCTGCTGCTTGTTATACTGCATGAATACGTCGTTCCAGATTTCCAGATACGCGCCGCACTTGCAGGCAGGGGAGCAATTCGGGCCGCAGGGCTCCTTCACGATGATGAACATTTCGGTGTCCGGGCCGCAGGGGCCGGTAACGCCGGCAGGGCCCCACCAGTTATGCTCCTTGGGCAGATAGAACAGATGATCATCCTTCACGCCGCAGCTGCGCCAGAGATTGGCAGCTTCTTCGTCCCGGGGGCAGTCTTCATCGCCCTCGAATACGGTGAAGGCCAGCTTGTCAGGGTCAATGCCCAGGTATTTTTCGCTGGTGAGGAACTCCCAGCTCCAGGGGATCATTTCCTTCTTGAAATAATCGCCCAGGCTCCAGTTGCCCAGCATTTCAAAGAAGGTCAGGTGGCTCATATCGCCCACATCGTCGATATCGCCGGTGCGGATGCACTTCTGCACGTCGGTGAGGCGGGTGCCGGCGGGATGCTTCTGGCCCAGGAGATAGGGAACCAGGGGATGCATACCAGCGGTGGTGAAGAGAACGGTGGGGTCATTCTCCGGAATGACGGAGGCAGAGGGGATCACCTTGTGGCCCTTTTCCTGGAAAAACTGCAGGAAAAGCGCGCGCAGTTCATTGGCAGTCAAAGCTTTCATGTTATTCCTCCTA